>JAPPAJ010000034.1 GCA_026705565.1 Caldilineaceae bacterium
GGCCGGTGGCCACATACCCCACTTCACCCGTTTCCAGCGTGGATCTCGGAGCCGGAGCGGGGGTCAGACACCCGATCTCCACCGGCTCCACCTGGACTTCGGTGTTGACCGCGCGCAGGGATTGCCGAGTCTGCAACACCCCGTCCACCACGCGGACATGGGCAATCACGCCCTTGTAGGAGTCGTAGTGACAGTCGAAGACCAGGCTGCGCAGGGGGGCCTCCGGATCACCCGCCGGAGGCGGCACATCCCTGATGATGGCATGCAGGACACTGTCGATATTGACATGGTTCTTGGCGCTGATGCGGGGAATGGCATCCGCCTCGACACCCAGAAGGCTTTCAAGCTCCTCGGCAACCCGGTCGGGCCAAGCCGATGGCAGGTCGATTTTGTTGATGACCGGCACAATTTCGAGATCGAGATCGATCGCGGTGTACAGGTGTGCCAGGGTCTGCGCCTGAATGCCCTGAGTCGCATCAACCACCAGCACCGCCCCCTCGCAGGCAGTCAAGGCACGGGTCACCTCATAGGAGAAGTCCACGTGACCCGGTGTGTCGATCAGGTTCAGTTGCCAGGTTCGCTCTCCGTCCGACCACGGCATGCGCACGGCACTGGCCTTGATGGTGACGCCCTTTTCGCGTTCCAGATCCATGGAGTCGAGATGCTGGGCCTGCATCTCCCGGTTGGCAACCGCACCGGTGTATTCGAGCAGGCAGTCGGCCAGGGTGCTCTTGCCATGGTCAACGTGGGCAATGATGCAGAAGTTGCGGATGTCAGACTGGTTCATCGGGTCCCTTGTCCAATACCTGCCTGAACCAGCCAACCGTCCGGTCCAACCCGTCCAGCAGGGAGACCCGAGGTTCCCAGCCCAAGTGACGACGGGCCCTGGTTATGTCGGGTTGCCGACGTTTCGGGTCGTCTGCATGCGGCAGTTCGCGGAACACGCAATCCGTCTCGTTGCCGGCCAGGTCGTTGATGATCTCCGCCAACTCCAGAATCGTGCGCTCGTCCGGGTTGCCCAGGTTGACGGGTTCCCGCAGGTCGCTGTTCAGAAGCCGACACAGGCCCTCGACGGTGTCCTCCACGTAGCAGAAGCTGCGGGTCTGCGAACCGTCGCCGAAGATGCAGGCCGGTTCGCCGCGCAGCGCGGACGACACGAAACTGGGGATGACGCGGCCGTCGTCCGGCCGCATGTGGGGCCCGTAGGTATTGAAGATGCGGGCGATCGACGTCCGCAGGCCGTGCCGCCGATGGTACGCCATGACCAGGGCCTCACCGAACCGCTTGCCCTCGTCGTAGCAGGAACGGATGCCAATCGGATCGACATGGCCCACATAATCCTCGCGCTGCGGATGGACTTCCGGATCGCCATACACCTCGGAGGAACTGGTGTACAGGAACCTTGCCTGCTTGGTCCGGGCCAGTTCCAACAGGTTCCACATGCCGTGGCTGTGAACCCGAAGGATTTCCAACTGCAGGGACGAGAAATCGACCGGACTGGCCGGACTGGCCAGATGAAAGACCGCATCCAGGGAACCATCGACCGCCAATGAACGGACGATGTCCGCTTCCAGGAATTCAAACCCGGGCCTGTCCAGCACCGGACCCAGATTGCGTCTCAGATTGCCTGTCAGGAAGGAGTCCACCCCCAGGACATGCCAGCCGTCGTCCAACAGGCGTGCAACCAGGTGACTGCCCACGAATCCGGCCGCTCCGCAAACGAGGGCCCTCATGTCGTTGTATCCGGGCTTTCCATCGCGGTCACTGTGTCGGGTCCCATACGGCTTTCGGCTGGCAATTGAAGGGGGGAGTCATCGGATGGTTCCTGACCCGCGGCAGGGCCGTCGCAGCGCAAGGCATGCCAAGTGTCGGCAACATCTTACTCGCACAAGGGCCTGGTCACCGCCCGGCCGGTTGAGTTGGACCGCGCCGCGACAGACCTCCTCGGCAGGGACTGCGCGCCGTCGAAGCCACCGGATCCGCGGACCGATTTGGGCGTTCAATGCGCGCCGGAATCTGACATTGCGCAGGAAGTTGCGTACAATCTTCCGCCCTTTTGCCTGGAACGGGCTTCGATCATCGTCCTCACCCCATCCCAATGACTTCGTCCGCCGCAGTTGTTGCGCGCCGCGAGTTCAGCATCAGCAACGAATACAACTACAACCGCGCATCGCCGATGCGGTGGATCGCGTCGCATGTCATGCGGCACGCCGGCGTGTTGTTGCTGGCACTGGGGTCGGCCGTGGTGGCCAGTTTCCTCTATGCCTGGGTTTCGCGACTAGGGGGCAGGGCGGTCGACACGATTTCGCTGGGCAGCGAAGCGCCCGAGGCCCTGCTGCGCATTGTGCTCACCATCTGCGTTGCGGTCGTGGTCAGAACCCTCTTCGATCTCTTGAGCGGCTGGATGAAAGAGGTACTGGGGGCCCGGCTGCAACGGGATGTCCGGGAAGAACTCGAAATCTCGTTGCTGGGCAAGAGCCAGACCTTCCACAACCGGCAGCGCACGGGCGACATCATGGCCCGCTCCACGGACGACGTAAGGCAACTGGGCATGATGATCACGCCCGGCATCGCCCTGATCTACGACTCCGTGCTGTTCATCATCTTTCCGATCGCCATGATCGGAACCATCCACCCGCAACTCCTGGCGGTTCCACTGGTGTACATCGCGGTGTTCCTGATCGCCCTGCGTCGGTTCAACCGCAAGCTGTCGCCGGTGTCGGGCGCGATGCAGATGAACTTCGGACGCATGAACACCACGCTCAACGAGTCGATCACAGGCATTGAACTGGTCAAGTCGGCGGCACGCGAAGCCTTCGAGTTGCGCAAGTTCCTTCGGACCGCCGCGGCTCATCGCCGATACTTCATGGAACAAGGCCGCATTCAAGCCACCTACTGGCCCATGCTGTACCTGGGCATTGCGTTGGCCCTGATGTTCGGCCACGGCCTGTGGCTGGTCACGCAGGACCTCATCACCATCGGCGACCTGGTGGCCTTCATGAGCCTGGCCTACCTGCTGGGCTTTCCCACCTTCATCTCCATTTTCTCGTTCACACTCGTCCAAATGGGGATGGCGGGGGCCAAGCGCATTCTGGACATCATCAATCAGGATACGGAACTGGACGAGAACCGCGCCGGATACCGCGGCCTGCTGCGCGGCCATGTGGTTTTCGACCGCGTCACCTACAGCTACGACACCGTTCCGACCCTCGATGACGTTTCCTTTGAGGTGTCGCCCGGCGAATGCATCGCCATCGTCGGCCAGACCGGCTCCGGCAAGTCCACCTTGACCAAGATGGTCAACCGCATCTTCGACTGCGACAGCGGGGCCGTGATCGTGGACGGCATGGACGTACGCGACTGGAACCTTGAGTCCCTGCGCAGCCAAATCTCAATGATCGAGCAGGACATATTCCTGTACTCCCGGACCCTGAGGGAGAACATTGGATTCGGCCTTGGCGGTGGCCAACTCGACGACGAGCGGCTCCAACAGGCTGCCCGGGCAGCCCAGGCCCACGAGTTCATCATGGGCTTTCAGGACGGATACGACACGGTGATCGGGGAACGAGGCGTGACGTTGTCCGGCGGCCAGCGCCAGCGCATTGCCATCGCCCGGGCCCTGTTGACAAACCCGCGCATTCTGATCATCGACGACTCGACCAGCGCCGTGGACAGCGCCACCGAAGACGAAATCCAACGGGCCATCAACAACGTGATGAAGGATCGCACCACGTTCCTGATCACCCACCGCATTGCCCAGATCCGGAAAGCCGACAAGATCCTGGTGCTGACGCGGGGCCGGGTCGTCGACTTGGGCAGCCACGACGAACTTCTGGCCCGGTGCGACTTGTATCGCCGGATTTTCGTCCGGACCGAAACCACTGCCAACGCGATGGCAGGGAGCTGAGCCCGTGGGCTTCTTTATGGATGGCCTCGACGCCGAGGCCTATGACCGCACCTACTCCGACCGGCAGCTGGTGAGCCGGATCATTGCCCAGTTCAAGCCCCAGGCAGTGTTGATGGGAATCGTTTCGGTCACGATCCTGATGCAGTCCCTGATGGATACGGCCCTGCCCCTGTTGACCGCGCGGGGCGTGGATGCAATGGTGGGCGAGGCGAACCTGCAGCAGGGCCTGGTCCTGATGGTGATGATCCTGATCGCAGGCGCCATGGGTTGGGTCTACAACTATGTGCGCCAGCGCCAAACCAGCCGCGTGGTGGCCAATGTGGTCTTCCGCATGCGCCAGCAGGCGTTTGCCGCGGTCATGCAGCGGGACATGTCCTTCTACGACGAGTTCCCCAGCGGCAGCATCGTGAGCCGGGTGACATCCGACACCCAGGAGTTCTCCAACACAGTCACCCTGACCCTGAACCTCGCCAGCCAGCTGCTGTTGGTGCTAATCCTGCTGGGAGTCATGTTCTTCATCCATGTGCAGCTGGCGCTGATCTCCGTGGTCCTGCTGCCTCTGGTCACGGTCGCGGCGCTGTCGTTCCGCCACATCGCCCGCAACGTCACGACCCAGGTGCGGCGGATCCTGGCCCAGGTCAACACTACGGTGCAGGAAACCGTCACCGGGATCGCGGTAGCCAAGAACTTCCGCCAGGAACAAGCCATTTTCGACACGTTCACGGA
>JAPPAJ010000330.1 GCA_026705565.1 Caldilineaceae bacterium
CATCGAGGAGATCCTGCGCAAGGAACTCGACATCCCGGTGTTCCACGACGACCAGCACGGCACGGCCATCATTTCGGGGGCCGGGTTGCTCAACGCGCTGGAAGTGGTGGACAAGCAACTGGACGAAGTTTCCATCGTAATCAACGGAGCCGGTGCTTCGGGGCTGGCTTGTGCAGAGTTTTTCATTGCGCTCGGAGCGCAACAGGACAACATCGTGCTCTGCGATACGCGCGGCGTCATCTACGAAGGGCGTACAGAGGGCATGAACATCTATAAGAAGCGGTATGCCTCCCGGACGAGCAAGCGGACTCTGCGCGAGGCCGTGAACGGTGCCGACGTATTCATCGGTCTGTCCGCCAAGGGGGCGATGGACGTGACGATGGTGCGGAGCATGGCGCGCGATCCGATCATTTTCGCCATGGCCAATCCCGATCCCGAAATCGACTATGACCTGGCCAAGTCGGCGCGGACAGACACGGTGATCATGGGTACCGGACGCAGCGACTATCCCAACATGGTCAACAACGTCCTGGGGTTCCCATTCATTTTCCGGGGCGCTTTGGATGTCCACGCCAGTGCCATCAACATGGAAATGAAGATTGCCGCAGCCCGTGCCCTAGCCGACCTGACCAAAGAAGATGTTCCGGATTCGGTGTTGGCGGCCTACGGCCTGACATCGTTGGTCATGGGGCCCGAATACGTGCTGCCCAAACCACTCGACCCGCGCGTCCTGATGTGGGTGGCACCGGCCGTGGCCCGGGCCGCCATGGATTCCGGGGTCGCGCGGCGCATGCTGGACATGGACGACTATCTGAACGAGTTGACCGAGCGCCTGGGCAAGACCGAACAGGTCATGCGGTTCATGCAAATCAAGGCAACCCGCGACCCCAAGCGTCTGGTGTTTGCCGAAGGCAACCACCCCTCCATCGTCAGGGCTGCCCATTCCATTGAGCAAGCCGGCATCGCCAAAGCGCTCCTGCTGGGCAACCATGACCATGTCTACGAGTTGTGCGACAGGCTGAAGCTGGACTTTGAACCGGAAGTGCTCAACCCGGCCGACAGTCCCCAACTGGACGAGTACATTCAGGTGCTGTACGAGGCGCGGCGGCGCAAGGGCATCACCCTCACCATGGCTCACGAGATGATGTTGCAGGAAAACTACTTCGGCAGCATGACGGTGAGGACCGGCTACGCCGACGCCTTCATTTCCGGGTTGACCTACAACTACCCGGACGTATTGCGTCCCGCCCTGCAGGTGGTCGGCGTCATGGAGGATCGGGAGGTGGTTAGCGGCGTCTATCTGATGATCGTGAACGATCAGCTCTATTTCTTCTCCGATGCCACTGTCAACATCAATCCGGGCGTGGAGGAGTTGGCTTCCATCGCGATCAACGCGGCGGATGTGGCGGTGCGCTTTGACGTGGAGCCCCGCATTGCCATGATCAGCTATTCGAACTTCGGGAGCACCCGGGGGGTTGAATCCGACCATATGCGCGCTGCTGCCGAACTGGTCAAGGAGCGTCGGCCCGATCTCACGATCGATGGCGAGATGCAGGCCGACATTGCGGTGGAGCCGGATCTCATGGCCCAACTGTACCCGTTCAGCGAAGTGTCCGATGCCAACGTGCTCATCTTCCCGTCGTTGAGTGCCGCCAACGCGTCCTACAAACTGGTCAACAGACTCGGCGGCGCGGACAAGATCGGACCAATCCTGGTCGGCCTGCGCCGGCCTGTGCATGTGCTGGAATCCGGGGCCGAGGTACGCGACATCGTAAACATGGCCACGGTGGCCGTGGTCGAGTCGCAGGCCCTGGATGCCGGCGACGAAGGCCTGGCGTCAAGAATGTTCAACCTCTGGCCGATTTTCTGAGGAACGGTTGGACTAGTGAATTCAAAGGGGAGCGGCCATCCTTGCGGGCAGGTCATGCCCCAACCCGTTCCTTCAGGTCCAGCATCTCGCTGCAGTCCTCCAGGCTGCCGTCGGGAAGTTCCATGATCTCGATGGCCTCGTTGCGGTCCCCGACCAGCCGGTTGCCAGCCAGGCGCGCGCCGGTCTCGTCGAAACGCCAGTACTCGGGGATGCCCAGGGCCGCGTAGTCGGCCGGCTTGTCCTGGACGTCAATGGGGTCGGTGGAGCCGCGAGGCGACTTCCAGCACAAAGTCGGGGGACTTGCCCTGCCCGGTGATGGCATAGGCGTTGCGCCAGGCGCAGGCCTCGGGGTCGGCGTCGAAGGCAATCAGCATGTCGGGTGCACGCAGTCCCTTGATGCTCGACAGGGAATCGGGCGAAACGTACACTGTCCCATCCATCACGGTGGTGTCGGGGTCGCCGAAGTGCCCGGTCAGATAGTGGACGCCACCGGTCTTGGCGAGGTGTCGAAAACTGTTTATTTCGTCGGGGTGCCGGGGCGGGTCGGGAAAGGATGCCAAGAGGGTGGTTTCCGATCCGTTCGGGCCGATGGCGGCAATGCCCATGTGGATTCTGGTCGGGTCGGATGGGGCATGGATGGTCCAGAGGGGATTGGACCGGTGACCATCACAGGATGATCCGGGGCCGGGCAAGTCCAGCGAGCCTCCGGTTTGCAGGCATGGGCGGTTCCGCAACAAGAGCCCAACATGAACTCGTAGATCATGGTCCGGACACCGATTACGGCCTGTTTGAAAGAATGTCGGCCACTTCGGAGAGACATTGCTCCGTCTCGCCGGGGTTGCCAACCGAAATCCGCACCCATCCCGGCATTTGGAACCCGGACAATTCCCTCACCAGGATGTTTCGCTCCGCCAGTTGGCTCTCCAGCCACTTGCCGGAACAGTCCGGACGAAATGCCACGAAACTGGCTTGGCTGGGCAGGACCCTGATGACGCCGTCCATCCCGGACAAGGCGTTGTACAGGACCGTGCATCCTTCCTGCATCAAGCGGATCGATTCGCGGACTCCCTCCGTATCTTCCAGAGCCGCCAGCCCAGCGGCTTCGGTCATCAGGTTGACGCGGAACTCGGAAATCGGCGGACAGAACTTCTGCTTGATACGAGGCGACGACACTGCGTAGCCAAGACGCAGGCCGGCCATGCCGAATGCCTTCGAAAAACTATGCAGCGCCACCACGTTGCGGTCTGCATGCACATGCTTCCAAGCTCTCGCCTGGGCAGGATCACTGGCGAAGTGCCAATACACCTCATCGAACACAAGCAGGACATGGTCCGGCAGATGTTCCATGAGCCAGTCCAACTCATCCTGTGTGGTGAGTGATCCACAGGGGTTGTGGGGACTCGTCAGATACATCATCCTGGTGGCAGGCGTGACCGCATCGAGCAGGGCCTGCATGTCCAACCTGTAGTCGTTCAGCTCAACCTGCACCAAGGTCGCGCCGCGGTTGGCAACGTTGTTGACATAGACAGGGAAGTTCGGTCTGGGAACAATGGCCTCATCGCCCGGATGCAGGAAGGCAACGGCCAATTGGTGCAGCACATCCACGCCCCCGTGACCAACCGAGATGTTCTCAATGGTCAGTCCTTTTCCAAGGTATTCGGCCAGCCGGCCGTGCAGCCTGTTAGGCACCTTGGGATAGCGGTTGAGGCCGGACAGGACTCCCAACACTGCATTGGCCACATCCTTGCTAGGCGGGCGCGGGTTTTCGTTGAGGTGCAGATAGGTAGGCGCGTGTTCGGGCATTTGGTGACCGGTTTTGGAAGTTGACACGAGCGAAGGGGGCGAACACAGTTCCGGACCAGCTTAGTCCACTGCCAGAATCCGTAGCCGCCTGTCGGCAGATCCTACCGCGAGGGTTGCCCCATCCGACGACCAGGCCGCGCAGGTCAGCACATTGGAGTCGACCTCAATGGCATCAAGCCAAGTCCAGTTATCGAGGTCCAACAAGCGAATGCAACCGGCTGTGAGGACCGCCGCGCATCGACGCTCAAGGTTCAAACGGCATCCCATAATGCGCTCGTCCGAGAGCTTTGCGGAGCGGACCAGATGCCATCCGTCTGCATCCCACACTTTGAGTTTGCCTTCGTACCCAAGTGTCCACACCTGCCCGTTGGCGCCATCCGCCTTCAAGGCGCTTAGGGCAATGTCGTGGGCTGGCACGGCCCCCAAGGGCTCTCCGCCTGGAAACGACCAAATGGTGAGTTCACCCCCTAAGCCCCCCGCCAAAATGTGGGTGGAATCTGCCCAAAACGCGACGACAGTCAGATTGCCTCGGCTGGCCTTGAATCCGGCTGCAGGTTGCCCGTCGAAATCCCAGGCCGCAATCCGCCCCCCGTAGGAACAGATCGCGAACAGGTCGGTGTCCGGAGACATGGCCAGGCCCGATACAACCTTCTTGCGATCCCGCACCCGATGCCGCTCCTCCAGACCGGGAAATGATCGGATGACGGCCGTGCAATCGCTGCTCCCGGTAACCAGGATGCTCCCGTCCAGGCTTAGGGCCAATGCGTTGATGCTTTTGTCGTGTGCGTTGATGTGGGCTTCCCGGCTCCAGTCGGCGGTCTGCCAAACTGTCAAATCATTGTTCATGCCGGCGGTTGCCAGGCGGGTGCCGTCGCGGGAGAATGCCGCGGCAAGGGCGTAGGGATGTTCCAGGGTTTGCAACAGATGGATGACAGG
>JAPPAJ010000048.1 GCA_026705565.1 Caldilineaceae bacterium
ATCCGCTGTGGGCGTAAGGGAATTGAGGAGAGCTGCCCCTAGTACGAGAGGACCGGGGTGGACGGACCAATGGTGTTCCAGTTGTCGTGCCAACGGCATAGCTGGGTAGCTACGTCCGGGATGGATAACCGCTGAAAGCATCTAAGTGGGAAGCCAGCTCCAAGATGAGTTCCCTCGCTAGGGTCAAACCTAGGTAAGTGCGCTGGAAGACGACCAGTTTGATAGGCAGGGCGTGTAAGGGCAGAGATGTCTTCAGCTAACCTGTACTAACGCACGAGGGCTTAATCGTTTTTGTTTCGTCTGGAACCCGGACGATGCTCATATCCTGATCAGTTGCCGTTCTGCCTCGGGTTGGAATGCCAGGGAGAGCATATCGAGCGTTTTGTTGGTGACTAGAGCGGCGGGGGTACACCCGGTACCATCTCGAACCCGGCAGTTAAGCCCGCCAGCGCCGATGGTAGTGCATGGGTGACTGTGTGCAAGAGTAGGCCGTTGCCAACAAAACCCTCGGTATGTCCCGGTTTCCGCTCTCCCTGCGCCACATGCAAGGAAGGCTCTGAAACACTGCCGGTGCGGCCGCCGAAGGGCGGCCCGGCACGCGTACGGCGGGCCCCATGGACGACCAACCTCCCCCTGACTTAGGCCAGTCCGATCGCATATGCAAACGGCGCACCGGCAACGGTGCCGCTTGTGCGCGTCCGGAGGCAGCGGCATGTCTTCTGCCGTCGTGATTTTGGCTGCGGGTGCCGGTGCGCGCATGCAGTCGCAGCTGGCCAAGTCGCTCCATCCGGTGTGCGGCCGCACCATGCTGGCCTGGGTGCTGGCGGCGGCCAAGCCGTTGTGCGAGGGAAAACCCGTCGTGGTGACGGCACCGGATGCCGATGATCTACGGGCGGCTTGCGGCGATGCCGCCGACACCTGTGTCCAACCCGCGGCCCTGGGTACCGGTGATGCCGTGAGACATGCCCGGGCGTTGGTGTCCGCCGACACCGACACCACTCTGGTGCTGTTCGGCGACATGCCCCTGATCCGAACCAGTCTGCTTCGCAGGCTGGTGGATCGGCAGCGCTCCGGTTCCGGCCGCGGCTTGGCGTTCGCATCGGTGGAGCGCGCCGAGTCCCAGGGTTTTGGCCGCATCCTCCGGGATTCGGCCGGAGCCGTGCAGGAGGTGGTGGAGGAGCGGGACTGTACACCTGCCCAGCTTGAAGTCACGGAGTTGAACGCGGGTGTCTTCGTGTTTCCCACTCGGTGGCTGTTTGCGCGGCTGGACGATCTTCCGGTCCAGGCCAACGGAGAGCGCTATCTGACGGATTTGGTGGGAACGGCGGTCGGGGACGGTCTGTCCGTGCAGGCGGTGTCGGCGGATCCGGACGATGTATGGGGAGTCAACGATCGCGTACAGCTGGCCAGGGTGGCGCATCTCATGCGGCAACGCATCAACCGCGGGCACATGCACAGGGGCGTCACGCTCGTCGATCCGGACCACACCTACATAGATGCCGATGTCCGCATTGGCCGCGACACCCTGATCCTGCCGGGCACGTTGCTGACGGGCAACACCGACATCGGGGCGGGATGCACGATTGGTCCCCATGCCGAACTGGCCCACACCCGGGTGGGCGAGGGGTCGGAGGTTCGGCACTCGGTGGTGGAAGGGGCGGACATAGGCCGGGAGTGCATGATTGGTCCCTTTGCCCGCATCCGCCGCGGTACGCGCACCGGTTCCCATTTGCACATGGGCAGTTTTGGCGAGATCAAGAACAGTTCACTGGGTTCGGACATCCACATGGGGCACTTCAGCTACGTCGGCGACAGCGATGTGGGCGACGGCGTCAATGTCGGCGCGGGAACCATCACCTGTAATTTCGATGGCCACGCAAAACACAGGACCGTGATCGAGGACGGCGTGTTTCTGGGCAGTGGCACCACACTGGTGGCACCGGTGCGCGTGTCCCGAGGGGCCATGACCGGTGCCGGTTCGGTTGTGACCAGGGATCTGCCGGCGGAGACCCTTGCGTACGGCGCACCGGCGAAGCCCCGGCGACCTGTGGGCGAAGGTGCTCGGCCGCAGGGCCAACATCGGGAGCCCAACCACGAGGATTCTCCGTCGTGACCACGATGTTCTGGCTGTATCCGGCCGTGCTGGTTGCCGTTGGCTTGTTGTCGTTGCTGAGCGCGACAGAGGCGGCCCTCGCCACCGCCAATCGAAGGGAAGTTGAGGAGTTGGCCGGTGGGCCCGATTCGGCGGAACATCGCCAGCTTGAATCCCTGCTGGGTGCACCGGCCAGGTTTCTGTATGCATTCCTGCTGGTAAGGTTGGTGTTGGTGACAGGGATTGGCGCCGCGCTGACCCTGATTTGGTCCGATGCCGGCCTGGCATTGATTTCCAAATTGGCTTTGGGGATCGGCTCCCTGCTGTTGTTGGCGATTTCCAGGGTGGGCAGCCGGGCTTGGGCAATGCGCAAGGCGGAAGTCTCCGCTTTGCGGCTGGCTCCCGTCGCGCGTTGGCTGGCAGTGGTCATGGCACCAGTCTCGGTCCCCTTGGACTGGCTGTCCAATCTCATCGTGGGCCATCGTCAGCAGTCCACCCAGGAGGAGGCCTTGGCACTGACCGAGGAGGGGTTGCGTTTCCTGCTGGGCCTCAATGACGAGCTGCAGGAC
Source organism: Caldilineaceae bacterium (assembly GCA_026705565.1). Classification (GTDB taxonomy): domain Bacteria; phylum Chloroflexota; class Anaerolineae; order Caldilineales; family Caldilineaceae; genus Bin34. The sequence goes on from JAPPAJ010000048.1 coordinate 2,662, forward strand.
ATCGACGAGTCGGAGCAGCGAATGATGGCGCGGGTCATGAACCTGCGGACCACCAACGCCTCCGAGGTCATGGTTCCCCGCGTGGACATCAAGGCGATATCGATGGAAGCAACACTGCAGGAGGCTCTGGACGTGGTGGTGGATGCCGGGCACAGTCGCGTGCCGGTGTTCGAAGGGTCTATCGACAAAGTGGTGGGCGTGTTCTACGCCAAGGACTTCATCGCCAAGTATCGAGAGGACAGGCTGGCTGAGCCGCTGTCCTTCTATACGCGGCCGGCCTACCAGATTCCCCCCTCAAAGAAGCTGCCCACCCTGCTGCAGGAGTTTCAGGAGCGGGAGATTCACCTGGCGATTGTGGTGGACGAGTACGGTGGCACCGCCGGCCTTGTCACGATTGAGGACCTGGTGGAGGAAATATTCGGCGAAATCCGCGACGAGTTCGATGCCGGCGAGGCACATCCCATCAGGGATCTGGGGGACGGAACCTTCGAACTGCACGCGCGATGTCCGCTGGACACGGCGGACGAACGCCTGGATCTGGAAGTACCGGATGATTCCGGTGTCAACTCGGTCGGAGGCCTGGTGTTTACCCGGCTGGGTCAAAACCCGGCACGCGGGGACTGGATTGGACAAGGTGCCTGGTTCCTGCAGATTGTGGAGATGGACGCCAACAACCGCATCACCAAAATTCTGGCGCGCAAGGCCTCACCGATGGAATTGGAGGCCGGCACGAGCCGGCAACTGGATCAGAACGCAGTCCCCGGCACTGCCTAGTGCACCCTTTCGTAGATTCGTCGGAGCGGGGCGGGGCATCGTCTGGTGGAAGCACGCCACCCGCTACGAACCGACGTCGCTGGCTATCAGGGACTGACTATGTTCGCCGCCCAGGCCCCCAGGGCCTGGGCGGTGGAACTTCGTCGAGGATGCCACCAACCTGCGTCACCGACCGGATGGAATGTGTCGGCGCGTAACTGTCTTGAGAACAGGGACCGCGGGGCAGGAGAGAGGCTCAGGCAAGGTCTTCCAGAATGTCCCAGTTCTCCGACAAGGCCATCAGGCCATCGGCGCGCAACACCTCGATTTCCTTGTAGCGGGAGTGGATTAGGCCCATCGCCTTGAGGCTGGCCAACTGGTTTGACACAGTCTCCCGATAGGTACCCAGACGCTGTGCGAGGTCCGAGTGGGTCGTCTCGATGGAGGCCCGGCCGTTGTCGGACAACCGCAGCAGCAGACGTGCCAACCGTGTTCGGATGGTGTCGTGGGATTCAAGTTGTTCCGTGTAGAGGTCCTGCTGAAAGCGGATTTGGCTGTCCAAAATGGCTTCCAGAACTTCGGGACACAGTTCGCTGATCAGGTTCAGGTCGGCGGCCAGTTCACAGACCGTGACCCGCGTGGCCGCCCGCAACCGGTAGTTGTCCCATCCCTCGAACAGGCCCGGTCCGAGAACCGCACCGGGGGTGAATGGCAGGACAAACAATCGTTGGCGATCCTTGGACGAGAATGCCCCGGGGGCATCGTTGGCTTCCGCGTGCAGCGAGCCATCCAGAATCACGGTGTAGTTTTGCAACGGACGGGCCGAGTCGGCCACGACGGTACCGGCTTCCGCGGTCTGTAGGGAGGCGATCCGTGCGAAGTCACGGTCCGTTTGCAGGCGTTCCCGGATATCGTCCAGAGTGAACTCAAAGGTGTTGTCGAAGGACGGGATGAGCATGGCAGCCCCTTTCCCTCAGGGGGGTGTGGTTGTATGGACAGTGTAGTCCGAAATCAATTCCGGTTGCATTAGGGATTGGTTAACCGATACTTTTTCGCTGAACAACCCTGATCGTTCAGGGTGAACGCAAAGCAGGTTGCAGGACTGCCTGCAACCAGGGAGTATCCACCAAAGCACGCAGGAAGA
>JAPPAJ010000337.1 GCA_026705565.1 Caldilineaceae bacterium
GGGACTGTAAGGTTTCAATCACCCCCGCAGGATGCACGGCGGCCCTCTTTTTTGATGCTTTCGGCGGCCCGGCTCCGGCCGTTGTTACGGATTGCCTGTGCTGCATTACCCCCAATGCCCGGCGGATTTGTTTTGCGCTAAACAGTCGCGGCCCCAGCCCGGCACAGGCCCTTCTCCGCTCCGATTCACCCGCCCCGCGCGACTTTGCGTTTACCCTGCATCGTCCCTGCACTGATACGGCACCCGGCCATGTACATGGTCAAGCTTCAGATGAAGGCTTTCCAACTGCTTCTGAAACTTGATAGGGACGGTTCCCTTCGCCCGGGTAAGGTCTTAGGATCTGAGTGAGCTCGAACTCTCCGTACTGCCGGTTGTGGCGACGTTGGGGGACTGTTTCAGTTTGGCCTTGATTTCCTCGTGGTAGGTCTTGGTGATGGGGTAGTACCTGATTACCCAAAGCGATCCGGCAACCATCAAAGTGGGCAGAATGCCAATGATAAAGCGCAGGGCCGCCACCACGGTCTGGGGCTGGACTATATCCGTTCCGGCCGTGCCCTCAATGAGGCCCGAGCGCGCCAGGATGAAGTTTACGACCAAGACCGCCAAGGCGGATCCCAGTTTCCGAAAAAATGTCAGGTAGGCCGTGAAGATCCCTTCCCGCCGTTCACCCGTTTGCAACTCGTCGTATTCCATGACGTCGGGCAACATGGCCCCCGGCACCGTTATGCCGGCACCATAGATGAAGCCCAGCCAAAGACAGTAGGGCACAAAGGCCCTGAACCCACCGGTCGGAAACATGGCAGCAAGGGGGATCGACACTATCCAGGCCGCCCCCACCAGGAGGTAGGAGTTGCGCTTGCCAAATCGGGTTATCAGGAAGTTTGTCAGAGGCATGGTGACCAAGGCACCCAACAACAGCAGGCCTGCCAGGGTGTCATCCATGCCGGCGGGAGCCTGCAACACAAATTGCAAATACCAGATGAAGGAAACCACCACGATTTCCAGACCGGTAAACGCCAGGAAGTAGGACGCGGAAAGAATGCGGAAAGGCCGATTTCGAAATACCGCCTGAAAGGCTCTTAACGGATTGATTTGCTTGGGAACCCGTACATGCGCGGGTTCCCGGAGGCGCCAGAATATGAGAACCGGCGCGATCATCAGGGACAGGCCGAACAGCCAACCGGCCGCCATGTACCCCTGCAAAATGTTGTCGGCCCACCCCCACGCGATGGTGAAGTCCTCGGCAACCCTTTTGAACATGCCCGCCGTGATCAGGGCCCCCAGCAGGTAGAAGGCATTGCGCCAGGCCACGATCGAGATACGGTGGCTGTAGTCATGCGTGATTTCGGCCAGCAGCGCCGTATGGGGCACTGCGAATACGGTGTACACCGTGTCCAGGGCCAGACTGACTATCACAAAATAGACAAACAGCCACGCGGTACTTGCTGCGGGTGGGCGGAACCACAACAGGGCAAACAGCAGCCCAAGGGGCAACGCTGCCATCAACATCATGGGGCGCCTGCGTCCCCACCGCGTGCTCAGGCGATCACTGATGACGCCAACCAGGGGATCATTGACTGCGTCCCAGATGCGGCCCAGGAGGAGGATCAGGCCCACCATGTTGGGGACCAGCCCCACCACACTCACCAGGAAATAATTCAGAAAGAGGGACCGCGTTGTGCCGGCAATGGCGGAAGTCCATTCACCAGAACCATAGATCACCTTGTCCAGGAGCGACAGTCTTTCTTCGACAGTCATTTGAGGCCCAGGATGTCAACGAGCCAACGACCGGTGCATTCGGCTCGATGTCCTCTTGAGGCAGATCGCGTTGAACCGATTGGCGACAGCCTTATCAATGGACGCATCCACATCGGCCCTACGGCTTGCCCGTGCAGCTGGGCAGTGAACCTCGACTTGCGGAGGTGAAGTGCAGTCGTTTGATGAGCCCTTGGCATGGATAAACCCTCTGCGCAGGCTGGAAAAGACAGAGCCTCGAAGACAACACAGTCTATTGGAGGTAGCTGGAGACATCCCTGTCTACTCAGGGGATGCCTACTCCGGAATCACTGCATCTGCTGCAAAGCCCTCTGCCAACCAGTTCATGCAGATGGTGCAGCCGGGCCGACCCAGATGAGTGCCAAGCTCAGGGGCAATGCCTTCGAGATCTGACTGCATCAACGAGACACCTTCCGGCACGATCAGGTTGCCTTGGTTGTCGTGGATGGGGCCGGTAAAGATGTCGAAACGGGTGAATTCACCGCTTCGCATGGCCTGGAGGACGGCGCGTACCTCCGGCACGACCCAGTCCGGAACCATCGGTTGGGGAACCTGTCCCTCCATGAAGCCGTAGAGGCCCAGCATGTCCTCCGGGAATCCGTAGTAGCGGTTGCCCGATGGGAGGTTTCCGTCCATCATGTCCTGGACAATGGGAACATAGGCGGGCCCCCATAGCCAGTAGGTGGCGGTCAGGCAGGCATCGGGTGCGTCTTCGCAGGCACTGGCGCGCTTGTCCGGAATGTACGTGAAACTTCTGCCCTCTCCAAGCAGGAGAGGGAGCGGAGTGCTCGTGGCACTCGCGATCACCGTGATGCCGGCATCCAGCATGGAGGCTGCCGCCGCAGCCTCCGCCTCCGGATCGTCCCAACTCATAAGCCAATGCAGGTCCATCACACAGTCGGGGCAGGTGCGTCGCATGCCCAGGACCAGGGCATTGCCCAGCCGTACAATCTCGGGGACGGGGACCGTGGCCAGATATCCGACCCTGTAGCTACCGTCCTCGGCCGCGCGTGCCCCGGCTACCATGCCGGCCAGGTACTTGGACGTCTCCATGGCCCCGAAGAGACTTGCGAAATTGGTGTCGTTGCTCCGTTGGCCCGACACATTGACAAAGCCTCGGTTCGGAAACTCTTGGGCGACAGCGGCGGTCGCGTCCATGAAGTCGAAGGAAGCGGTGATGATCAGGTCGAAGCCCCTGTCGGCCAGCGTGCGGAGGACGACTTCGCGCGTGACACCGTCCGACACGTTTTCGACATGGGCGGTGGCCACACCTTCGACGGTGCGCTCCAGGTAGAGGCGGCCCTCGTTGTGGGCATGGTCCCATCCACCGGCGGCAACTTCACCGCCGTGGACAAGGACAGCGTTGAACGAGCCGTCCACGGGATCCGGCAGGACGGAAAACCGTTCCTCTGCGGCCGGTGCCATGGCGGAGCCGCCTGCTGCCGGTGGCGGCATCGCACAGCCGGCCAGGAGGGAGGTCAGGAGGGCGAGGACGATCAATGGAAAAGACAGCTTGCCCATGGGGGGGCGTCTCCCTGGTGGTGAACTCGTGACGTTCCGACGGTGGCTGTTGGACTGGCCGTTCAGGAGGAACGGCTTGGCGGGGAACCGGGACTCTGAACCGGTCCGACGCGCGGAGTCAGGGCAACCGGCAAGCCGTCAGACGACTGGAAGTGTGGTGGCGTGATCGATTCTGTTCCACGGCAAAGGTTACCGCCTCGGATTCGTTGACATGGATTCGAGTTTGGAAGGGACGAAGGCTCCCATTGGGGCCCGATGCGGCCAAACCGGTTCCAAGAAGCCGTCGTCGCGTGTTTTGCCGGTCCTCTTCAAATGGCCAAATCACTGAGCCCGACCTGCCCGTACTCGGTTTCCACTACGAGATCCGGGTACGGACGCGCAATGATCCTGCCTGCATTAATCGGTGCTTCCGGGGTGTCCGGCTGCACAGTGCCGGCCAACATGGCATTGCCGAAGGTAGTCCATCCCCATCAGTCGCGTCGGGCCCTGCCCAGCGGTTTGTCTTCCCCGATTCCGTTCGTCTCCTGAGGAAACAGCAGCGAACGCCAGTCGGCGTTGCCGAACGACACGTCCGCTACTTCTGCCATGGTGTGGCCTTGTCCCACCCGACGCCAGTTGGCCTCGATTTGTGCCAGCAACGAGCCGGGCAGTTTTGTCTCCAACAGCGAGCGCATCCCTGCGATGCGCTCCTCCAATTTGCCTCTCGCCTCGCCCTTCGCACGTTCATTCAGCAAGGCGTCAAGCTCGGAGTCGCGCCAGTGATCCTGGTCCGGATCCCACCACTGCAGCCGATGCAGGTCTCCTGTTTCGTCCTGCATGCCGACATCCACGTCGCGGGCCGCGGCCGGCAGCATGCGGATGTCGGCCGCCAGTACTGTGCTGTGGTACACGGGCCAATCTCCATCGTGCGGCTGCCGCGGGATGCGGACATAGTTCCCCGTGTCGTCCAGCCGCCAGCCCCAGAACGAAACGCCGTCCGCGTACGCCGGTGGTGCATGGCCCTCCGGGTCGTACAGCCAATACTCTGCGATGCCCATGGCGGCATAGGTGTCCAGCTTCGGTCCCAGGTCCGCCCGCCATGTGGATTCGGAAAGGACCTCCAGCACCAGCAGCGGAGGCGGGTCCACGCCCAGCCTGCAGTTGTGTGGCAGCGGTTCGCCTGGCGCAAACACCTCCGGCAGTACGGCCACGTCCGGAATGAGGTGTCCCTTGGCCCTGAACTCGTGGTCCGGTCCCAGGGCCTGTCGGAC
>JAPPAJ010000357.1 GCA_026705565.1 Caldilineaceae bacterium
CTCCACAATAATCCGGCGCGTACCCTGGCCCTGGACCGCGGGTTCCGTTACGCCGAGGCTGTTGACCCGGTTCTCGACGATGATGCGGGCCGTGGCCATCGAGCCTTCGGGGATCTCCGTGTCGGCGGGTAAGTCCGCCTCCAATAGGATTTGGGTGCCACCCTGCAGATCCAGGCCCCTGACCAGATCGCGCAGATCCCTGGGGTCCTCCGGGGTGCCCAGAGCCGACTCCAAGCCCGGCAGGTGATCGAGCGGCAGGGCCACGTACAGGGCCGCCGCCGCCAGCAGGACGGTCAACAGCAGGGACAAGGGATTGGAACGCATGGAATACTGCCGGACACCGGCCTGGGCCGGCTTCCGCAACCGGCAACGAACTTGGAGCTAATCCTGACCGCAGCGCGCAGTATAGAGTAGGGATCGGAACTCGGCCAAAAAAGGCGGCTGCACACTGTTTGGCGGTGGCCGTCCCACACATCGCGGCGCCCCGCAGACAACTTTCCCACAATGTCGGATACCAAACACGGCTACATCTCCAGTACCCGCAATCCTCGGGTCCGCCATGCCCTGCGCCTGCGCCAGAGCACCTATCGCCGCGCCCATCGGCAGACGTTGGCCGAAGGTTACCGGGAAATCGAAGCGGTTCTGCGCAATGGCGTTCCCATTCAGACCGTGTTCGCGTGCGAGGAACTCCTGTTCGGCCCGGAGGGAACGGAACTCGCGGCGCGCCTGCGGTCCCGGACGCAAACCGACGGCACCCGTTTCCATACCGTGTCGCGCCATGTTTACGGACGCCTGGCCGTGCGCGCTACCGTGGGCGGTCTGCTGGTCGAAATCAAGCCACCGGTCCACTCCCTGCGCGGCCTGGTTCCCCATCCGAACGAGCGGCTGGTGGTATTGGAGGATGTGGACAAGCCCGGCAACATCGGTGCTGTTCTCCGAACCATGCGGGCCGCCGGGAGCGGCACCCTGATCCTGGCTACGCACGGCGGGGGCGGTACCGACCTGATGAACCCGAATGTAATTCGCGCCAGCGTCGGCCAGTGCTTCGACCTAAGGTGCGTGGAGGCTCCGGTGGAGGACGTTGTCGGCTGGCTCAACCGACAGCAGTGCACCGTCCTGGCCGTGTCCCCCGAGGGACGCAGCCTGTACCGCACAGACGATTTGCCGGGACCGGTCGCCTGCGTCTTCGGCAGCGAGGCGACCGGTCTGTCCCCGATCTGGCGCGATGTCGCCCACGCGGTGGCCGCCATCCCCATGACCCCGGGCATGGACAGCCTGAATCTATCCGTCAGCGTCGCGGTTGTGCTGTACGAACTGCTGCGCCGCGACCTGTCCAAACCGGCTTGACCGCCCGCCCAGGCTGCGAACATCCGTGGTGATTCAGGCCGGAGACCGGGAAGCCGCACGCTTTGCTGGGGTAAAATGCATCTACAAGTAACGCCTCAAGGCGAGCGCATCCCCCTGTGAAGAAAATCATCGTCCTGACGCCGCGCACGTTGGCATTGGCAGCCGCGGGCCTTGTCATTGCCAGCATCCTGATCTACGTGGTCGTACGTCAGTTCCGTCCCGGTCCGGAATTCGCGTCCCTGGACACGATTGCCGCCGCGTTGCAGGCCGGCGACGTGACCAGCATGCTGGTGGGCGCGGATCGGGTCGCAGTGCAGCTCAAGGACGGAACATCCACCACCGCGCTCAAGGAGACCCGCATCAGTTTCCTGGAGACGCTGGCCGATCTGGGTCTGTCGGCCGAGACGCTGGCCGGCGTGGACATCCGCATTGCGCAGCCCGGCTTCTGGTCGCGGACCGGGCCGGTCCTGCTCGGCCTGCTACCGCTGCTTTTGATCGGCGCCTTTTTCTTCTTCATGTTGCGCCAGGCCCAGGCGTTCGGCAGCCAAACGTTTAATTTCGGGCGCAACAAGGCCCGCATGCTGGAAGGCGAAAACGTGTCCGTCGCCTTTTCCGACGTGGCCGGCAACGAGGAGGCCAAGTTCGAACTGGAGGAAGTGGTCGAGTTTCTCCAGACGCCGGAACGTTTCCTGGCACTCGGCGCCCGCATTCCCAAGGGCGTGCTGCTGGTCGGCCCTCCGGGCACGGGCAAGACCCTGATGGCCAAGGCGGTCGCCGGCGAGGCCGAGGTTCCGTTCTTCAACATCTCCGGCTCGGAGTTCGTGGAGATGTTCGTGGGGGTGGGTGCCCGGCGGGTGCGCGACCTGTTTTCGCAGGCTGTGAAGAACGCGCCGTGCATCATCTTCGTGGATGAAATCGATGCCGTCGGCCGGCGCCGCGGTGCCGGCATGGGCGGCTCCCACGACGAACGGGAACAGACCCTGAATCAAATCCTGGTGGAAATGGACGGGTTCGACACGAGCACGGAAGTAATCGTGATGGCGGCCACCAACCGGCCCGACATCCTAGATCCCGCCCTGCTCCGGCCGGGCCGCTTCGATCGCCGGGTGACCATGGACACGCCCGACATGAAGGGCCGGCGCGCCATCCTGGACGTGCATGTGAAGGGCAAGCCCCTGGACGAGGACGTGGAGTTGGACACGGTGGCCCGGCACAGTGCCGGATTCGTGGGCGCCGACATCGAAAACCTGGTCAACGAAGCCGCAATTTACGCGGCCCGCAACAACCGGCGCACGATTGTGATGGAGGACTTCGAGGAGGCGATTGAACGGGTTCGGGTGGGACCGGAACGCAAGTCCCGGCAGGTCAGCGATCGGGAACGGGAAATCCTGGCCTACCACCATGCCGGCCACGCCCTGGTCATGCACTACCTGCCCGATCACGATCCGGTGCACCGCATCACCATTGTGCCGCGCGGGCGCAAGGGCGGCTATTCACACAGCCTGCCGGAGAACGAGATGCACCTCTACAACACGGAGCGCATCAACGCCATGCTGTCCGCCACGCTCGCCGGCCGGCTGGCCGAACAGCAGCACTTCGGCGAGGTGACCACCGAAGCCACCGACGACCTGGATCGAGTCACACGCCTCGCCCGCACGATGATCACCCAATGGGGCATGAGTCCGGAACTGGGTCCGATCCAGTACGGCCAAAGGGAAGAGATGGTCTTCCTCGGTTCGGAAATCACCGAGTACCGCAACTACGGCGAGAAGACGGCCGAGGAAATCGACAACGCCGTCCGGAAAGTGGTCACCGAAGCATCGGACAGGGCACAGGTCCTGCTGGCCGAACACTCCGAGGAACTCGATCGGCTGGCGGTATTCCTGCTTGCGCGAGAGACCGTCGAGGCGGCCGACCTGGAAGCCATCCTGAGCGGCGAACTCACGGCCGACATGGTCAGGGACGAACCGGCCACCGTGGGCCAGGCGGAACCCGAAACGCCACCGGACCAGGCACACGCGGCGGAAAGCGGCGATGCCCAGGACAAGGGTGCCAACATCGGCGGAACGGTGCCCAATCCGATTTAGGGGCGGTGGTCGGCACCGCCGCGCTCCGCCAGTCCGGGTCCGCCACGTCAGACCTGCCCACCAGGTTCATGCGCTCGCCCGCCATCATGCGCGTCATGCACGGGCTGGCCCACCACCATGTGGGATCCCCCAGCCTGCTGCAGTGGCTCTGCATGCTGTTGTTGGCATCGGCCGTCCTGCTGGCCCTCAACGCCACCGCCCTGCCGAACTGGTCGGCAGCCCTTCCGGTTGCCGGCTTGGCACTCTTGGCCTATGCCTGGTGGATCGCACACACTCATGACTATGTGACGTTCCGGCCCGAGCACGGCACCCCTCCGGCTCCCGTTCCGTTGCCGCCGGGGCAGGCAATTCAGGTAGCGGTCACGGGATTGTTCGCGGTGGAGGAGCGCTGCCGCCGCCATGTTTGGCTGTCGGGCGAGTACCGGACCTTTCCCAACCGGGAACACGCGGTCATCACAAGGCTTGAACCAACCCGGTATTGCGGCATCGGACGCAGCCGCGAGCAGTTGGAAGGCATGTGGTATATCTTCTGCCAGCCCGGAGACATCGCAGACATAGCCGTCGGCGAGCTGTGCTTTGGTTCGTTCAGGAAGCCCTGTGTGCGCCTGACGCACCGTCAGGAACGGCCCGGCCGGTTGCGCAGGCGGCGAGTCAGGCGGATAATGGGCACCACCTATCTGGCCTGTGACAGCGAACAGGACCGGTGGCGGCTGGCCGCCGACCTGGACACGCAATCTACCGCCATCGAGCCGAACCATCCTTGAACCAGACCCCTCCCGGCAAGGCCGATCCGGACCACCGCCCAACCTGGGATCAATACTTCATGCAGCTCGCGCGTGTGGCGGCCACCCGCAGCACCTGCGACCGGGCGTTTGTCGGGTGCGTGATCGTGCGGCATCACCGGGTTCTGGTGACCGGTTACAACGGCGCCCCCAGCGGCCTGCCCCATTGCAGCGAGGCGGGCCACCTCTTTGCGGACCCCAACCGTCCCGACCACTGCCTCCGGACCCTGCATGCCGAGCAGAACGCGCTAATCCAGGCGGCCCTGCACGGCGTCTCGACCAACGGCGGCACGGCCTACGTCACACACGCTCCCTGCC
>JAPPAJ010000410.1 GCA_026705565.1 Caldilineaceae bacterium
CGTGTCCGGCATCGGCAAGGGTGTGGTTGCGGCCTCAATTGGAGTGCTGATGCGCAGCCGCGGCCTGAGTGTGGGCGCCCTGAAATTGGATCCCTACCTGAACGTCGATCCCGGCACCATGTCGCCGTACCAGCACGGCGAGGTGTTCGTCACCAGTGAAGGTGCGGAGACGGATCTCGATCTGGGCCACTATGAACGCTTCATTGGGGGTAGTTTGTCGTCCCTGAGCAATGTGACCAGTGGACAGATTTACGCTGATCTGATCAGCGACGAGAGGAGCGGCGCCAAGTATCTGGGCGGTACCATCCAGGTGGTACCGCACGTTACGGACCAGATCAAGGCGGCCATTCGCGATTCTTTCCGCGACGACGATCCGGATGTGGCGTTGATCGAGATCGGCGGTACCGTCGGCGACATCGAGGGGTTGCCGTTCCTGGAGGCCATTCGCCAGATGTACAGCGAGATCGGACCGTCGAACTCGTTGTTCGTGCACGTGACGCTGCTTCCGTACCTGCAATCCTCCAAGGAACTCAAAACCAAGCCCACGCAGCACAGCGTGAGGACGCTGCGCAGCAACGGCCAACCGCCCGACGTTATCGTGTTGCGCAGCGATTTGCCGATACCGGCCGAATTGATGGACAAGGTGGCGCTGCACTGCGATGTGGCCCGCGGCGCGGTGATTCCCTTGGAAACGGCATCAACCCACTACAGCGTCCCGTTGGCGCTGGAGGAAGCGGGGCTGGGCCGGTGGATTGCCGATCACTTCCGGTTGCGTCAGTACCGGGCTCCCAGCGGCGAATTGGAACATCTGCGGACCTACGTGGATGCCAGCACGGGAGACCATCCGCCGGTGACGATCGGCATCGTCGGCAAGTACGTGTCCCTGGAGGATGCCTACATCAGCGTCAAGGAGGCGCTGGATCATTCATGCGCAGACTTGGGCCGCCGGCTCGATCTCAGGTGGATCAACTCCGAACTGCTAGAGGAGGCGGACCCCGCGACGCACCTGGAGGGCCTGGATGGCATTGTGGTGCCGGGCGGCTTCGGTCCCCGAGGCATCGAAGGCAAGGTAGCCGCGGCCGCCTATGCCCGACGCAACCAGGTTCCGTATCTGGGGCTGTGTCTGGGCATGCAGGTGATGTGTCTGGAACTGGCACGCGATGCGCTCGACGCCCCCCAGGCCAACAGTACCGAATTCGACCCGCTGACTGCGCATCCCGTCATCGACCTCATGCCGGATCAGGTCTCCGTGGTCGACAAGGGCGGGACCATGCGGAGGGGCAGCTATCCGTGTCGTCTGGAGGAAGGATCCATTGCCGCCGACGCCTATGCGCGTCTGGGGTTGGGACCCAACATTACCGAACGGCACCGCCACCGCTACGAGTTCAACAACAAGTACCGGTCGCCGCTCGAGGAGGCGGGCCTGAGGTTGTCGGGCCAGTCCCCGGACGGCCGACTGGTTGAGATTGCGGAACTGGAAGGCCATTCCTTCATGGTTGGCTGCCAGTTTCATCCGGAATTCCAGAGCCGCCCGACGGAACCGCATCCGTTGTTCCGCCGGTTTATCGAGGCGGCGGTGGAATATCCGGACGCCTCCCTGCGGGATGAGGTGGCCCAATTGCTCGACATTGGCGGTGACGCCGACGACTAGCGTTCCGTTGTTTCGTGCAGGGAGCCGCTGCCCGCGCAGTTGGCGCCCCTGTGCCCAGACCAGGACGGTTAACAGGTATGGCCGGACATTCCAAGTGGGCGAACATCAAGCGCCGCAAAGGCGCGGTGGATGCCGCGCGCGGCAAAATCTTCACGCGCCTGACGCGTGAAATCCAGGTGGCGGCACGCGCGGGGGACGATCCCGATGCCAACTTCACATTGCGTCTGGCGGTGGAACGAGCGCGGGCGGAGAACATGCCGCGGGGCACGATCGACCGTGCCATCCGCCGCGGCGCCGGCAAGGACAAGGACGCCGCCCAGTACGAGGAAGTAACCTACGAGGGCTATGGCCCCCACGGCGTGGCGTTGTTGATCGAGTGTTTGAGCGACAACCGCAATCGGACCATCGCCGAGGTGCGACGGGTCTTCAACCGAGCCAATTCGGCTCTGGCCGAACCCAACGCCGTGGCTTGGCAGTTCACGCGTCGCGGCCTCATATTGGTTGAAGCGGACGCAGGGGAGGCCGAACTTGATGGCGAGGACGTGTTCATGGAGGCATTGGAGGCCGGTGCCGAGGACATCGAGGAGGATGACGGCACGTTCGAGATTTACACGGAGGGCACCGAGTTGGCACAGACCGCGGACAACCTGCGCCAAGCCGGTCTTCCGGTTCGGTCCGTGGAGCTAATCATGCATCCCAACCAGACCATCGACCTGGCTCCGGGCGACGCCATGACGGTTCTGCGGATGGTGGAGGCGCTGGAGGACCTGGACGATGTCAAGCAGGTGTTCCACAACCTGGTGCTCACCCCGGAAGTCCTCGCGGAGATGGCCGGCTAGGACCGATGCATGTCCCTGGTTCTTGGCATTGATCCCGGCATTGCCCGGTTGGGTTACGGTCTGGTGCGGGAGCGGTCGGACCGTTCGCTCGGATTCGTGGACTGCGGAGTGATTACCACGCCGGCGGACTGGGATCTGGAAGAACGGCTGCAGGAAATCAATTCGGACATTGGCGGCCTGCTGGACGAACACCGTCCCGAGGCTGTGGCCATGGAGCAGCTCACCTTCGGCAGCAACAGTCCGACGGCCTTCGCGGTTGGCTGCGTTTGCGGTGTGGTCATGTCCAACGCGGCCGGTCGCGGGATGAAGGTGTCACTATATGCGCCGGCTCTGGTTAAACAGCAGTTGACCGGAACGGGCCGGGCCGACAAGCAGCAGATGCAACAGATGGTCCGGTTGACCTTGGGTCTCGATGCGGTTCCCCGCCCGGACGACGCGGCGGACGGGTTGGCGGTGGCTCTCTGCCACCTGTACCGGCAGAAGTTCCGGACGGTGGTATTCCAGCAGACAGGGGATCCGGCTCGATGATCAGGCGGTGTGCGGGAACGGTGGTCGGAGCTGAGGACAACTGCGTGCATGTTGCACTGGCTTCGCTCCCCGATCTGGTGCTGGAAATAAACGTGCCTCTGTCCCACCAAGCCGGCCTGGCAGTTGGCAGTGAGGTGGTTCTCCACACCTATCTCCATGTTCGTGCAGAAGAACTGAGCCTCTACGGTTTCCCGAACGAAGGGGAGCTGAAGGTGTTTCAGAGATTGATCAGGGTCAGCGGGGTCGGTCCGCGGGCGGCCTGCAGTCTATTGGGGTCCCTTGGCCCTGCGGAGCTGGTCCGGGCGATTGTGTCGGATCAACCCCAGATGATTGCGCAGGCACCCGGAATCGGCCGGCGCACGGCCCAGAAGATCATTCTGGAACTGAAGGACCGCGTGGAGGACCTGGTGGTTGACGCGGAGATGCCGGCCCCTGCCGCGGCACCCGATCGGGAACTGATTCAACTCTTGGTGGACATGGGATTCCCGGTCGCACAGGCCAGCCAGGCCGTGGCACAGGTTTCGGAAGATGTCGAGGCGATCGAGGATCGCCTGAAGGCCGCACTGCAACTGCTTGGCTAGAGAATCCGTAGCCTCGTCATTTTGACAGCGCTCAGCACCCGGACATACGATTTTCGGCGATGGCAAGACAGTAGCGGCGGAACAATATGGCGGACGTGACCAGCCTGCGCAAAGGCAATATCTTCGTGGAGGGTGATGTCCTCTGGCGCGTGATGGAGTTCCATCACATCAAGATGGCCCGGGGCGGCGCCACCATCCGGCTGAAGGTTCGCAACGTGCGAACCGGCTCCCTGGTTGAAAAGACCTTCAACAATGGCGCCAGGGTTGAGGACGTGAGGTTGGAAGGCCGCACCATGGAGTACCTCTATCCCGAAGGCGACCAGTACGTGTTCATGGACACCAACACCTACGACCAGGTGTCCCTGACGCAGGAGATCCTGGGTGAGGCCTTGAACTACCTGTCCGACAATCAGACCCTGGAAGTCGAATTCTACGGCGAGGAGGCTTTGGGGGTGACGCTCCCGACGACCGTGGACTTGCAGGTCACCTGGGCCGAAATGGCGGTCGCAGGCGACACCGCCAACAACCCGACCAAGGCCGTGGAACTGGAGTCGGGACTGAAGCTCCAGGTTCCCATGTTCGTCAAGGAAGGCGACACCATTCGGGTGGACACCCGCGACGGACGGTACGTGACCCGGGTATAATCGCCGGACAGGCGATCATTTCGCCGCTGTAGCTCAGTTGGTAGAGCGACGCTCTCGTAAAGCGTAGGTCATCGGTTCGAGCCCGATCAGCGGCTTTTTCGTCCTGACAGCCACAACAGGTTGTTCGTTAATCCAGGGAAGTGGTCCATGGCCCGCATGGTGCATTGCGTCAAGCTCAACCGCGAGTTGGAAGGGTTGGACAAACCACCCTACAAGTCGGAGATCGGTACGCGCATGTATAACGAGATTTCGAAGGAAGACTGGCAGATG
>JAPPAJ010000297.1 GCA_026705565.1 Caldilineaceae bacterium
TCACGCCCATCAGCGCGGCGGCTTCGCCGATGCGGATCAGTCGTTTGGGGTGTTTGCCCATAGTCACAGATGTTATCATATACCAGCAGGCTTCAAAGAACTGTTGCTACCCCTCTCCGACCCGGCGTCCTTCCTATACATTCCAGGGCATATCACGCTGCAACGTTTGCCGAAGCGACCGGTTGGATACACGGTTGGACAATTGCACCCCGGAGCGGATGAGAGGCTGATCCATGACCGGAAGTAAAGCACTCCTTGCCGTTGCAGCCTGCCTCGCGGTTGCCGTGGTCGCATCGGGATGCATCTGGACCCACGAACAGATGTACGGCTACCGGAGCGCAGTCGAAGAAGGTCTGACTGAATCAGGAAGGGAGGAAGTCCCCATGGAAACCATCCAATTTCCCGTGGTGGCAGGACGTGATATCGACGGCAACGACTTCGTGGTACCCACGGACTTCGCCGGCGAACTGAATTTGGTGCTGATGGCGTTCACGCGGGAACACCAGTACGATGTCAACACGTGGCTGCCGCACGCCCGCGAACTTGAATCCTCGCGGCAGGGATTCCGTGTGTACGAGGTGCCAACCCTGTGGGAGATGAACTGGCTCCAGCGCAAGCAACTGGACTTCTGGATGTCGACCGGCATCCGGGATCCTTTGGCCCGGGCCACCACCATCACCCTGTACACCGACCTCCAAGCCATGCAGTCGGCTCTTGCGCTCCCCGACTTCGACACCATCCAAATACTGCTGGTGGATCGCAACGGCGTGGTGGTGTGGCGCAGTGCAGGCGCCTTCTCCGAGGCCAAGTTCGAGGATCTGACGGCAACACTCTTCCAGGCCCATTTGACGGAATCGGTCTGATCCTGGCCGGCAGGCCGCGCCGCGTGGTCATGCGGCGTCTTGAGGCCAACCGTCGGAACATCCCGCTCCATGGAGACTGGTTCCTTGGCTGTTGTCACCGTGACCGGTACCAGCATCGGCGACTTCAAGCTCCCGGCAGACACCTTGGCCGCTATCGTCTCTCCGCCGCCACCAAACACACAGCATCCTTGTCCGGACAAGGACGACAACCGAGCGCGTCGGGTGGCGGAGACGGCCCTGGCCCGGCTGTGCAAGTGTCGGGGCCTGCCGGTGCCCCGTGAGAAAAAGCGCCGGACTACACAGGTGCCAATCAGGTAGTCTGAACGCTCGACTGATTTCGGCGGCTGCGACGCAATGCAGCTTTTGCGGAACGGTCTCGTGAATCAACGGAGCGGGTTCAACCCGAAGGGGACCGGCGACCCAACGACTTTGGCTGGCTCGTCTCCCGATGCCAGCCTCTACCGGCTTGCCAGGATACTTCCCGATCGCCATTGGTCGGATCGAAGTAGGGTGTGGGGAGAGCTCCCCGCACGAGTTTGAACACTGCCGGCACCCGCTCCTTGTGGCCCGGCGACAGGTCGGGCAGATCGTCCTCGGCGAAAAACCCCACCCCTGTCGTTTCCGGACCTGCGACGGGACTCTGTTGGTCACCGATCTCGACCCACCAAACGCCGACGTAGATTTGTTGCTTGGCACGGCTCCTCCACAGGCGCGAATCAAACACCCCAAGCAACTTTGTAGCCGTTCCCTGCACGCCTGTCTCTTCGCGAAGTTCCCGCTCCACCGATTCCGCCCATGTCTCACCGACCTCGGTCGCGCCACCCGGCATGGCCCAAAGGCCGTTGTCCTCGCGTTTGATGAGGAGAATGTGCCCCTCTCGGAACACAGCCGCTTCGGCAGCGACAAAGGGGGTGGCATGCACCACAGACTCCCTGCACTCCTGCATGGCATCGGCTGCAGCCTGCCCTGCGAGGGCCGCAACCAACCGGGCGCTCAACGAACGAACCCTGCCGTACCTGTCCTTGTCGTAGTGGTCTTGGGCGAAGTGCAATCCCAGATCCGCGATCCTGCGCAACTCATCCGCTACGAAGTACATCTCATCTGTCGCGTCCAAGCCGTTCCCCTGTTGCCGGCGATCGGGAACCGTGGCCATTCAGATACCGGGGTCGGGACGGCCGCCGGCGCGCCGGCGGCGAATGTCAAGCCAACCCACCGTTGAATCTGCCTCAGAGTGTTCCAATTTCAACCCCCGCCCCGACACCTGTCCGTTCAATAGGCACCGCGCCCCCTGACCACCACAGCGATGGTTCGCCACATGATCTGAAGATCCAGCCACAGCGAGTGGTTCTGGATGTAGTAGATGTCGTCCTCGGTATGGAGGTGCATCGGCTTGTCGCTGCGGCCGGTCACCTGCCACCAGCCGGTCATGCCCTGGGGCACGGCAAAGCGCTTCAACTGCCAGGGTTCGTACTTCTCCACCAGCCAAGGGAGTTCAGGGCGTGGTCCAACGAGACTCATTTCGCCCTTGAGCACGTTCCAGAGGTTGGGAAGCTCGTCCAGGCTGTATCGGCGAATGAACCGTCCGACGCGCGTCACTCTCGGATCATCCGGCTGCTTGTGAATGACGTTGCCGGCCGCGTCCGTCTCGTTCACCTCTCCCTGCAAGGCGTCGGCGCCCATGCGCATCGAACGCAACTTGAGCATGCGGAACGGTTCGCGGTTCTCGCCCACGCGATCCGCCCAGTAAAAAATCGGTCCCCGGTCCTCAAGCCAGATGGCCGCGGCCAGCGCCGCCAGCAGCGGCAACCCCGCCAGCACGGCGATGGAACCCAGCAGCAGGTCTACGACTCTCTTGACCACCCGCTGGAATCCGTCGATGGCGGGTTCCCGCAGGCCGATCACCGGAATGCCTCCCAGCGTATCCACCGTGAAGTTGAAGAAGGCCGTATCAAAGTAGTCTGGTACAACATGCACGTTGACTGACAGTTCGGACAGTTCGGAAATCAGCTGGGCGATGCGGCTGTATTCCCAGCGGGGCAGCGCAATTACAATCGAACGGATACGTTGTTCCGTGACGATATCCGTCACACTGTTAATCGTACCCAAGATTTCGCAATCCTGCAGCGACTCCGAAGCCGCTGCATCCAGGGCCGGATCGTCGTCCAGGAATCCGGCCAACTCGAGGCCGGGCCAGGAAGCCTTGATGAACTCCCGGGCGAAGTTGACACCGATGTCTCCCGCACCGAGGATCAGGACCCGGTTGACGCCGTGGGTTCGTTCCTGCCGCAGCCGCCGCCAGCGGTGCCACAGCCTTAGGACAATCCGATAGCCCCAAATCAGAACGGCTGCGATTCCGATCTGGACGATGAACACCCCGCGCGGCAGGATGCCGCCCGACAAATACAGCAGGCCGGCCAGCAACAGGCCGGCCAGGATACTCGCCATGAACACCCTCTGGCCCTCCTGGCTCCAGCGAATGCCCTTGCTCGGGTTGTAGACATCGAGCACCAAAAAGGCCAGCAGCCAACACAATCCCAGCTGAAGGTGCAGCCCGGGCGTAGCCACTGCCCCGCGGTCCGTCCACAGCGGCGCAATCCACAGGGCCGCCTGGTATAGCAATCCGTCCAGCAGGAACAGGATGGCCATATAGTTTGCGGAAAATCGTTTCAGCAAGGCCGAATGCCCGGAGAGGCCACTGGATCGACTCGGATACGGTCGCGGACCGGAACAACCATCGCTGCGGCACGCAGCTGAACCGACCGCAGTCCTACTGTCATTGTGACAGACGAAATCGCATCCCCAAACGCTGACGCAACACCCGGGCCAGGAATTGGGGATTGCCCACCAGATACCGGCGCCACAAACGGCCGGGCTCGATCAGCAGCCGGGCCAGCCATTCAAGCCCGTTGTCCGTCATCCAGCGCGGTCCGCGCGCCAGTCTGCCGGAGACGTAGTCGAGCACGGCGCCGCCGGCCAGAGCGACCCGCACATCGAGCCGGACGCGGTTGTCGGCCAGCCATCGTTCCTGCAACGGCATACCGAAGGCCGTAATCAGGATATCGGGCCGCGCGGCATTGATGGCCTCGATGACCCGGAGGTGGTCGGCAGAATCGGGACTGTGATCGAAATAGCCGTGGTGGCAGCCGACGATGTTCAGCCGGCCGTAGCGTTCCCGCAGCCGGAGGGCAGCTTCCTGGGCCACCCCGGGCCTGGCGCCCAGGAGAAACATGGTGAAGCCTTCAAGTTCGGCGAAGGCCGCCAACTGCCAGATCCAGTCCGCATAGGTAATGCGGGCGGGCAGCCGACCGCCCAACAGGCGGGCGGCCAACTGAACACCGGCACCGTCGCAGACCACCAGATCGGCGCTGTTCAGGTAGTCGTGCAGCCAAGGATGCCGGCACGCCAAATTGAGGGCATGCACGTTTACGTGCAGAAACGTCACCCGGTCTTCGGCCTGTACAGCATCCGCGACGCGACCGTGCAGCTCAGGCACGGTCAGCGGGTCTACGCCGATGCCCAGCACCGAAACACCTTCCGATACTTTTTCGCTGAACATGCCTGATCATTCAGGGCGAACGCGACGCAGGTTGCAGGACTGCCTGCAACCAGGGAGTATCCACCAAAGCACGCAGGAAGA
>JAPPAJ010000164.1 GCA_026705565.1 Caldilineaceae bacterium
TCTCCTGCTTCTCGATGCGTTCCCTCAACGACCGGAACACCGTGCACTTGCCATGCAGGCCGCCCCCGATTTCCGACCGCCACTCGTCCACGGCCACGCCCGCACCCGGGCCGTACGCCTCCATCGGGGAAACCTGACGTTTCAGATCGTCCCGCTGTCCCCGACCGGACATCCGGCAGTACACCACGGTCCAGCCCTGCGGGGCAACGTCGCCCCCGCCCAGGAACCGCAAGGCATCCGCCTCTGTGTGGTACCGCCTCCCGGTCGCAGTCCAGCGTGCCGGGAAGGTGCCGTTGCGATCCAGGACGCGCAACGGGTGCGCCGAACGTCCCACGCGGGCGCCAAACTGCGAGATGCGGTAGATCCTGTCCATGCTTAACATGGTATTTGCAACATAATGTACTACAAAATTGAAGGTTTATCGATGCACCGAGAAAGTTGCGCACCCTGGCCACTGTCCGGAAGCCTCGGACCATGCACCCGTACGGTTCCAGACGGCCGAAGTGTCCCTCCGGATGGTTGGTGCCAGTCGGGATGTCCGGGGTGTGGCAGAGAATGCACACCCGTTCCAACACTCCAAGAAGTACTCAACCGGCACCGCCGCGTCAAGGGAGGCGGCGAGACCGGGATCTCCGCCCCTTTCGTCAGCAGTTGCCGGCTACGGTGGCAACTTCGTGCCATATCCGCAGTCGATCAACGATGTGGCGGCCGGAGAAGTTGACGGCTTGGCTCAGCCCGACCGGGGATCCGAGCGTTGAAGTTGCGCCTCCAGTTCCCGGACCTTCGCTTCGAGGGCGGCCCGTGCTTCGCGCTCTGCCCGGATCTTCGCTTCGAGGGGAGCTCGTTCTTGGCGCTCCTCCCGAAATGCGGCTTTGGTGGCCGCCCGTTCTTTGCGCACCGCCCTGAGTGCGGCTTCGGCCTCCTTGATACGGGCTTCGGCTTCCTCGGCACGGGCCACGTGATCGTCGTAGGTGGGGATGTGTCGACCCGTCTCCGGGTCATGCCACTTCAGCTGACCCCGCTCCCAGCGCAGGTCCAGGTGCAGAACCGTACTGTGCCCCTGCAGGATGTCCTCCGCCAGTTCCTCGATGGCGATTGGTCGATAGACCCCGTCCACCAGACGGTCTCCGGCCAACCGCGTGCCGTGGCTCTGGCCCGTCTCGTCGAATCGCCAGTACTCGGGGATCCCCAGCGCGGCATAGTCGTCCCGCTTCTCTTCCACGTCCACTTGACCGGTGGACGGTGAGCCAATCTCCAGCACGAAGTCGGGCGGCTTGCCCTGCTCCGAAATGATGTAGGCGTTGCGCCGGTGGTAGGCCTCCGGATCCACGTCGAAGGCAATCAGCATGTCGGGATACCGGATCCCCGCCATGTCGTCGGGCGGAAAGGGGGCTAGGTACAGGTCACCCCCCAGCAGCGTGGTGTCGGGATGGCCGAAGTGCCTGGCCAGATGGAGGGCGCCGCCGTTAATGGCCAGGTGCTGAAAGTTGGCCCTCGACTCGTCGGGATTGCGCCGGGGGGGATCCGGGAGCGGCGGCAGGGCGGGAGGCTGACGTTCCGCGACAGTGGACTGTGAAACAGTCATATCGCACCTGTTGGGTTCGGCATATGTACGGGACCGCGATGGCGCGGGTTCGGCCAAGACAAGCGCCCCGACACCTTGGTTCGATTGTACCGCGCTTCAGACAGGGCCGTCGGGCAACGAGGCTGTTGCTTTGCGCGTGGAAAAGGGTGTGGTGGCGTGAAAAGGGTTCCAAGCAATAGATGAGTCGCTCAAACCTTCACAACCTGGGCCGGATCCCTGACGACCACCAAGGAACCATGGCGTGGTCAACCGTTTACGGATGCTTGTCCCGACCCGAGTCCTGCGGTCATTGTGTCGCCACCGCTGCCAGTTCTACGGCTGCATGGTCGCCATGGTTCCCGCGGGTGTGGGGCGCAAGGGACGTACTCGGTGGCTGTAATCCATCTGGTCTTCCTGTACGGTCTGGAACCGAGCCACCGGCCTGTAGAGACAGCCCTGGTTCCCCTTGGTTTTTACGTGGTTCACATGACTGTCTGGCGGGACCGGCAGGGACCATGACCAGGGCACCATCGCCCCGAAACCCCACGCTTATCGAAACAGTGCCCAAGTCCCGGGGATTTTTCGCTGGTCTATGATTGGGACAGGGCGCGGCCTCCGATGCCAAGCTGTTGGCAACACCCAGGTCACGCAAGGTTAGAGCGGAATCGCACTCTGTCTTGGTCCGTAGGGACCAGTCCATGCTCCAGAGGATCGGGACATGATTCACGTCCTGGCACGCCGCATCATGATTTTGATCCCGATGCTGTTTGCGTTGTCGGTGATCATCTTCGCCGTGATTGAACTGCCACCCGGCGACTACCTGACCACCTACATTGCTGCCATGGAGAGTCGGGGCCTGCAGGCGGACGAAGCTGAAATCTCCCGGATTCAGCGCCTCTACGCGCTTGATCGACCGATGTACGTGCGCTACGTCCGTTGGATAAGCGGGTTTCTGCGCGGGGACTTGGGGCGGGCGATGGCCACCGAGTACGCAGGCAAACCGGTAACGGACATCCTGGCGGAGAGAGTTCCCCTCACCATGGGCATTGCGCTCGTGAGTACCATCCTGGTGTGGGCCGTCGCCGTGCCCATCGGCATCCATTCCGCCACGCATCAGTATTCCGCCGCGGACTACTTCTTTACCTTCATGGGGTTTTTCGGCCTGGCGGTTCCGAACTTCCTGTTCGCCATTGTCCTCATGTGGTTCGTCTATGAATTTACGGGCTTTGGCATCACCGGCCTGTTTTCGCTCAAGTACCACGACGCGCCCTGGTCCCTGGCCAAACTGACAGACCTGCTCAAGAACGTGTGGGTGCCGCTGTTGGTGCTGGCGACTGCGGGCACCGCCGGCATGATCCGCGTCGTGCGGGGGAATCTGCTCGATGAACTCTATCAACCCTATGTCGAGACGGCCCGCGCTAAGGGACTGTCGGAACGACGTCTGCTGTGGAAATACCCAATCCGCATTACCTTCAACCCCATTGTCAGCACCATTGGTTGGATGCTGCCGGCCATGGTGGGGGGCGAGGTGCTGGTTGCGATTGTGCTCAACCTTGAGACGGTTGGACCAATCCTGTTGGATGCCGTGCTGTCACAGGACATGCAACTGGCCGGCAGCATCCTGATGATCCTGAGTGTATTGACCGTGATCGGCACGCTGATTTCGGATTTGGGATTGGTCTGGCTGGATCCCAGGATCCGCTACGACGCATAGGTTGGGCGACGCATCTCGGGAATCAGCACCATGGCCCAGGATCTTTCTGCCGCCAAGGCCTACGAGTACACGTCGGTCAACCAGTTGATGTGGCGCCGCTTTCGCAAACACCGCCTGGCCCGTATCGGCGGCACAGTGCTTATCGTGCTCTATGCCCTGGCCTTGCTGTCGGACTATCTCGCACCCTACGATGCCAACACGCGGCTTAAGGGCTTCAGGGATGTGCCACCATCCCGCATTCGTGTGCGCGACACAAACGGAACGTGGCAGCGGCCGTTCATCTACGGCATCGAACGCGGACGCCACCCCGAGACGTTCCGCGAGATCTATACAGAGGTCACGGACGAGATCGTCCCCATCGAATTCCTTGTACGCGGCGACCCCTACAAATTTATGGGTCTCGTTGACTCCGACCGTCATTTGTTCGGTGTGTCCGGTGAAAACCGCTACATCTTCCTGTTTGGAACCGACAGCATCAGCCGCGACCTTTTTTCGCGCACGCTGAAAGGTGCGCGCATTTCACTCTTCATCGGGTTTGCCGGCATACTCATCTCCTTCCTGCTTGGCTGCGTGATTGGCGGGTTGTCGGGATATTTTGGTGGCATGGTCGACGAAGTCATCCAGCGTTTCATCGACCTGATGATCAGCATCCCGACGTTGCCGTTGTGGATCACCCTGTCGGCAGCCATCCCCACCGACTGGAGTGTGGAGGCCACCTTCCTGGCCATTACCGTCGTGCTGTCCCTGTTCGGCTGGCCGGGTCTGGCCCGCGTGGTGCGGGGCAAGTTGCTCTCATTGCGTGATCTGGACTTCGTGACGGCGGCCAAGATTGGAGGCAGTTCCGATCTGAACACGATCCTGACCCATCTCCTGCCCAATTTCGCCAGCTACCTCATTGTGTCGGTTACGCTGGCCATTCCCGGCATCATCATAGGTGAGACCGCCTTGAGCTTCATCGGCATCGGAATGCAGGATCCCGGGGTGAGCTGGGGGGTTCTGCTGCAGGAAACCCAGAATTTCGCCGCGCTGGCGCATCACTCCTGGAAGTTGATTCCCCTGCTGTTCATCATCGTGACCGTATTGATGTTCAATTTCCTGGGAGACGGCCTGCGGGACGCCGCGGATCCCTACTCTCTCTAGCAGGCTGCTGAAAAACGCGGCCGGTTAGGATAGGTCTGTCTGGCAATGGAGGAAT
>JAPPAJ010000270.1 GCA_026705565.1 Caldilineaceae bacterium
GACTGGAGCGAGGACCGCGCGCCGGTGGTGGAGACATCGGCAGGCGGCGTCATGCGCCAGATGTTCCTGGGTCGGCTTGGCAGCCGCCGGCGCCTGCCGCAGGACGACGAAGCGGAAGGGAAACGCTGAGAGAGAACAGCCGTCCCCGCGCCGCAATCGTGTCCGGTATCCGCAGGCCCGAACGGTGAAGGTGTTCAGGCGCCCGCGAGATCCAGTTCGGCAGCGGCCTCCTGCATCGCGGTCAGGACCCGCTGCACGTGCTCCTCGAAGGGCTCGCCCAGGGCTTCGATGAAGGCCATGTTCTCGTCCCGGTCGATGGCCGCCGTGAATGCCTTGTCCTTCCACTTGCGGCGCACGGACCGCAGCTTGACCGACGCCAGGGCCTTGTCCGGCCGCACGTAGGCACAGGCCAGGATTAGCCCCGTCAGCTCATCGCAGGCCAGCAGGGCCTTGTCCAGCCTGGACTCGCAGGGAACCCCCAGAAACGTGGCATGGGCCTCCACGGCGTGAATCAGCCGGGCATCCCAGTTGCGCTCGCGGAACAGGCGCAGGGCCGTGCGCGGGTGGCCGTTCTCGGTGTCCTCCATTTCGGGATGGCGCTCGTAGTCCAAGTCGTGCAGCAGGCCGGTCAGGCCCCACAGCTCCTCGTCCTCCCCGTAATGGCGGGCATAGGCCCGCATGGCGGCTTCGACCGACAGCATGTGTCGGCGCAGATTCTGGTTCTCGACCCACTCCTCGAGCAGGGCCTTGGCTTCCGTGCGGCTGGGCAGGGACATGGAATCGCATCCTGCAACTGACTTCCGTTCAACGGTGTCATTTTAGTACCAGCGTCTCCGGATATGGCGCCGGCAACAAAAGAGGGGCGCCAAAGCGCCCCTCTTCCAACTATCGACTGATGGTCCGGGTGGACTACATCATGCCGCCCATGCCCGGGTCGCCGGCGGGTGCAGGCGGATCCGGTTCGGGGATGTCGGTGATCAAAGCCTCGGTGGTGAGGATCATCGAGGCGATGGAACAGGCGTTCTCGACCGCGCTGCGGGTCACCTTGGCCGGATCGATGATGCCGGAGGACAGCATGTCCACATAGGCGTTCTCGACCACGTCGTAGCCGGTGTCGCCGCCGCCGCCATTGGCATGGGCCGTGCGCACCTTTTCGACGACCACGGCTCCGTCCAGACCGGCGTTGTGGGCGATCTGGCGCATGGGCTCCTCAAGGGCCCGACGCAGGATGCGGACCCCGGTGTCGGCGTCCGACTCGTCCGTGGACACGGACTCCAGGGACCCGATGGCGTTGGTCAGGGCGACGCCGCCACCGGGCACAATGCCTTCCTCGACCGCCGCGCGCGTGGCGCTCAGGGCGTCCTCGACACGGGTCTTCTTGAACTTCAGTTCGGTCTCGGTTGCCGCACCGACCCGCAGAATGGCCACACCGCCGGCCAGCTTGGCCAGGCGTTCCTGCAGCTTCTCGCGGTCGTAGTCGCTGGTGGAGGCCTCGATCTCGGAGCGAATCTGGTCGATCCGGCCCTTGATCTCGCTGCTGTCGCCGCCGCCGCTGACGATTGTGGTGTCGTCCTTGGTGGAAATCACGCGATCGGCCTGGCCCAGGTCCTGAATCGTGGTGCTCTCCAGTTTCTTGCCCAGCTCCTCGGTGATGACCTGGCCGCCGGTCAGGATCGCGATGTCCTGCAGCATGGCCTTGCGGCGGTCGCCGAAGCCGGGGGCCTTGATGGCCAGGGCGTTGAAGGTGCCGCGCAGCTTGTTGAGCACCAGGGTCGCCAGGGCCTCGCCCTCGACATCCTCGGCGATGATCACCACTTCACGCTTGCCCATCTGCATCAGCTTCTCCAGGACCGGAACCAGATCCTGGGCGCTGGAGATCTTCTTGTCGTGAATCAGGACGTAGGGGCTCTCCAGCTCGGCTTCCATGCGCTCGCTGTTGGTCACGAAGTACGGGGAGAGGTAGCCGCGGTCCAGCTGCATGCCCTCGACGTACTCGGTCTCGAACTCCAGGCCCTTGCTCTCCTCGACGGTGATGACGCCGTCCTTGCCGACCTTGTCCATCACGTCCGCAATCAGGGTACCGATCTGGGCGTCGGCCGCGGAGATGCTCGCCACCTGGGAGATCTTCTCATGATCGGTCACCGGGGTGGACATTTCGGAGATTGCCTGCACAATCGCATCCCGGCCCACCTCGATGCCGCGCTTGAGCAGCATGGGGTTGGCGCCGGCGGCCACGTTCTTGAGACCTTCGGTCACGATCGACTGCGCCAGGACCGTCGCTGTCGTGGTGCCGTCGCCGGCCACGTCGTTGGTCTTGGTGGCCGCCTCCTTCAGCAGCTGGGCCCCCATGTTCTCGAAGGGGTTCTCCAACTCGATCTCCTTGGCCACCGTCACACCGTCGTGCGTGACGGTCGGGCTGCCCCACTTCTTGTCCAGGGCCACGTTGCGACCCTTGGGACCGAGAGTGGTCTTGACGGCCTCGGAGAGGGCGTCCACGCCATTCTTGAGGTGCTTGCGCGCCTCGTCGTTGAACACTAGCTGCTTGGCCATTTGTTGTCTTGCTCCTTTTCTGCAAATCGTCGGCAGCCGCGCGGGCCGCCGGGAATAGCTAGCCGACCAGGGCCAGCACGTCGGATTCCTTGAGAATCAGGATTTCCTCGCCATCCACCTTGATCGTGGTGCCGGAATACTTGGCGTAGAGCACCGTGTCGTCCACGGCAACCTCCATGGGAACGCGCTCGCCATTGTCGTCCCGGGCTCCCGGTCCAACCGCCAGCACGGTGCCTTCCTGGGGCTTTTCCTTGGCCGTCTCCGGCAGGAAAATGCCCGATGAGGTCTGCTCTTCGCCCTCGTTCGGACGAACGACCAGACGGTCGCCCAACGGTTTCAGATTCATTCCTTAGCCTCCTGTTGATGGCCGCACTCCCGGTGCCGCCCTTGCCTGAATTGGCACTCTCGCTGTCCGAGTGCCAGCGGACAGATTACCAAAGTGCCGGCCCGGAACCAAAGATTCCGGTGGCGGCAATCGGTGGGCGGACGCCACCCGCGAGCGGGCGCGTGTTCCAAGGCCCACAGGTTACTTCAGACCTGGGCCGTCGTGTGTTGGATCTTGGTTAACGTTCGCCGGACGCACCGTCCGGACGACGGGACGCGGCCTCGGCCAACCGCTGCCGGCACTGATCCCGGAAACGACCTTCCTCGCGTGCGAAGTCCGGCAGTTGGAAGGCCGCATACGTCTGCAAGGCGACCTCAAACTCCAGGGTGGCAGCCTCCCAATCCTCCATGCCCTGGTAGACCTGGCCCAGATTGTGGTGCACGGTGGCCGCATCCAACCACGACTCCTGGTCCCGATGACGCTCCAGGGCCTGCCGGAACCAGTCCGCAGCCGCCGGCAGGTCCCCCACCTGAAAGGCCAGCGTGCCCAGGTTGGTCAGCGTGGTCGCCTCGCCGTCGACCTGTCTCAGGTAGCGGTACAGCTCCAGCGCGTTCAGGTAGACATGGCGGGCCAGTTCCGTGCGGTCCAGCGCTTCCAGGGCCAGCCCCATGCTGTTGTAGATGTTGGCAATCTGGCGCCGGTTGTCGTTGCGCCGCGCCAGCAGAAGCGCCTGCTGCAGCCGTTCCAGGGCCTGCGGATACTTCTCCAGGGCCAGATTGAGGCTGCCCAGACTGCGATAGGCGCGCACCAATTCGGTCAGGGTGCTGCCCTGGGACAGGTACTCGTAGGCCTTGTCGCAATGCTCGAGTGCGGCCGTCAGCTGGTTCCGCTCCCTGTACACGGTGCTGATGTCGGTGTGCACAATCGCCAGTTGGGTTACCAGCTCGCGCCGTTCCAGCACCACGCGGGCCCGCTCCAGCCAGGCCAGGGCCTGTTCGTGCTCCTCGCGGTGGTAGAGCAGGCGCCCCATCTGCACCAGCAGGCGCCCGAAGGCCTCGTAGCGGTTCTGGGCCGCACAGGCCACGGCGCCGGCCGCGGTCCAGGACAGTCCCCGCGGCATGTGCCGCCATCGGGCGTGCAACACCAGGGAACGGGCATAGCGGCTGACCAGTTCCAATTGGGACGGGGACACATCCAGTTTGAACCGGGTCAGATCGGGAGTGGCGGCCAGGGAGGCGGCCAGCGTCTCCAGGTCGTCGCCGCAGACTTCCCGCATGATGTGCACGCACCAGTCCGCAGCTTGGCGAATGTTGCCCCACTCGGGTTCAAGCGCCGACCAGTACAGCTGATCGGGACGCTCAAACCAGGACACGAACCGCACGTAGTAACGGGCATGGGCGCTGCGCCAGTCCCGGGACTGCGCGTGGTGGTCGGCCTCCAGCCGCCGCCGCACGGCGGGATGAATCACAGCCCGGGCCTGGGTCGGCACATCCTCCAGCAACGCCCTGTCCTGCAGCAGTTCGAGGACGTGCTGCAATCCCGGCCCCAGTTCGGTTTTTGAACCGACGGTCCTCCGACGACGGCGG
>JAPPAJ010000002.1 GCA_026705565.1 Caldilineaceae bacterium
GAGGTTTCGGTCCGGCCATTGGGACCCAGGCGCGGGCGGCGTCCGGCCGCCTGGTCCGCCAGCAGGCCCGCGATGTCGGGCAGGTCGTCGAGTGCGGCCGCGTCCAACTCCCGGGCACACCGGTCCGCCTCCGCCTCACCCCATACCTGCCGGATGAACGCAAGGAGGATCTCCTTCTTGCCGCGTACTTCACCCAACGCTTCACCCTCTGCCATACCCTCTGCCATACCTTCTGCCATACCTTCTGCCATACCCCGGGCCTCGGCATCCTTCTTCTCGTCTTCCACGTATTGACCAAATGTGTACATGACTGCCTCCGCCTCCTCAATATAGGTGATTCTACGCAACGCCGCACGCAGGTCGGGTTGATCCGCCAAAAGCCCGTCGAAACACGTCTTGAACCAGGCCCCCAGGGCCCGGCGCAACGACGGCGCGGTCCCCAACGCCCGCGGCAGGATCAGCTCCCGCAGCACCGGCAGCACCAGGGCCGCCGCCGCCCGCCGACCCCGCGCCATCTCCGCCTGCACCCGCGCCAATGCCACGAAGCCCGAGGCCAGGTTGTCCGGCGGCAGCGCATGTATGCTGCCCTCCAAGCCCGGTACCGCATGGTCGTGGATCTCCAGCAGCGCCCCTTCCCGGAAGCCGTACCGATGGGTACCGGC
This sequence comes from Caldilineaceae bacterium, assembly GCA_026705565.1. Lineage (GTDB taxonomy): Bacteria > Chloroflexota > Anaerolineae > Caldilineales > Caldilineaceae > Bin34. Next base: position 663 of record JAPPAJ010000002.1, read on the forward strand.
TACTGTCTGCACCGGCTGCCACCACGTCCCGAAACGGTCGACACCGGTGTGGACCACCACCCCGCATACCTCCAGCCCGCGCAGACTGGGGCTCATCCGCAGCGCGTACAGGAACATGCGCTCCGACATGCCGGCGTCGCGCCGCGACTGGAACTCCAGATGCAGCAGCATCCGTTCCACATCGTGGTCGCCGCGCGCCAGTTCCCAGACCAGATCCCGGTGTCCCTCGATCTGGGGCGGATGGCGTTCCGGGTCGGCCGTGACGGCCGACCCGGTCACCAGGCGCACGGGCGTCCAGCCCCACAGTTCGGGACACTCGCGTGCCGCCAGCAGAGCCACCAGGTCCCTGGCTGCCTCCGGTTCGGCGAAGATGGACTTGGCCGTCAGGTCGTGGGAGAAGGGAGGTGGTGTGGGTTCCGACGGCTGCGACACGGTGACCTCGCTGAAGGTGATTTCCCCGGCTCCCGATGGCCAGGACTGTTCCGTTGTGCGGCGGCCGGTCAATCCCAAGGCCTTGAAGCCCGGATTGCCGACCTGAAATTTCAACTATACGTTCGCATGACAGTGAATGCCAAAATTGCCGGAGTCAATTGGACAGCCCGATTCGCTCCATCGCGAATCCCACGCGTTTCCCGCGCTTCGATCTTCGGCCTGTGGTCCTGCCGAAGATCCAACGGCGGGCACCGTGAACGGAGTATGCGGTGTCGGCCAACTCCGTGTCGGCCACCCTTGGAACAACAACGAACCGCGGCAGGCTCGGGGTCGGCAGCAGGGAGTTCCATCCGTCTTGGACCCGGGACGAATCCCGCTGCCATCCCGTCCATGGCAGCCAACCGCTCTCAACAGAACGTGCCTGGCTGGCAGCAGAATGGCCATTCTTCGGTCGGCTGCCGGTTCCATAGCGGATCAGTGCTGCAGGAAGGCCTGGATGATGGCGACAAGCGGTCATGGGCGACACCGCGATCGTGGCCATGCGCCACGTTAGGGCTCTCTTCAACTCCTCCGGCTCGGCCCGAGTCGGGAATCCATGTAGCACACACGCCCGGCATGGTGCGGCGCGCCTGTCATCTTCCTTATTGTTTAAAGGACGGCACTTTGGCGCGCTGGTTTTGCAACAGCAACGGTGTCCAGCTTGGAGGCGGCGCGCCTCCGGTTGCGGTGAGCGGCATCGACTTCCACGATGCCCTTTGCCATGGTCCGGACCCCGTCAACCAAGGCGTGGCCGGACAACTTCAATCACGGCAAGGAACGATCTCGCCCTGCGAATGGCTCCATGTCCCATGCAACGCGTGGGCTACCGCAGGGCGTAGTACACCTTCCAACCCGTGCGATAGCCTTGGCCGGATTCAGAAGTATCCTCGACGATAGTGACACGATCACCACGACCCGTCTCTGGTGTGGGCGTTGGAGTCCCGGGATCGTAGATGAACTTCGGTTCGTAGACCAGGTAATGCGTCTCTCGGATGATTCCCTCTCCATCCGGCACTCCGCGGAAGCAAAGGTTCTCTTCGATGACCTGTCCCACGCCCCTGGACAGCTTGACCAGATTGTTGGGGTTGGCTTGGCTGGGCACGGCGTCCTCGGCACATTCCACGGGGGAAGCCACCTTGACCGGAGCCTGGTGGGAGGCCACGCGCTTGACCAGATAAAAGTCCTCCATGACCACGTATTCAACGGAGTTGCCGCCAACATTCGCTATGGAGACCTTGACGGCAAAGCACTCGTTGCACCGATTGGTTCCGGCAATTCCGTGAAGGAAGTCCAGAGCCGATGGGTCGTAAACGCCTGCCACCACCTTGAGGGACAACCCGTCCAATGTCGCGGGCGGATTCGTTCTGGGATTGTGGTCTGCATCGAACACCCCTCCCAGAGGAACTTCCTTGCCCCAGTCGCCGCGTTCGGGGGTCGGGGTGGGAGTGGGTGTGCGTGTGGGGGTCGGGGGCGGGGTCGGCGTGGCAGTTGGCCGCGGGACTGCGGTCGGCTGCGGCGTCGCCACCACACCAGTGGCAATCGGAAGGTCCGCAGGGACACCGGCCACCAGAGGCTTGTAAATCCAGGCATCGTTGGCCAACTTCAGCCATTGCAGGTCGGGGGACTGGGCCACCACCTCGACCGGGTCGTTCTTCTCCACTAGGCCCACGATGGGATAGAAGGTGCTGGGTCCCTGACGCAGATTTGCCTGGACAATGGTGATGGTTCGTGGCGGCACCGGCGTGTCCGTCGCCGTTGGCTCCGCCGGCACGGGGGTGTCCGTGGGTTCAGGGGGGAGGTCCGGAGTCGGGGTGAAGGTCGGGACCGGAGCGGAGTCCTCCACCACCGGCGTGGGCGGCACCGGAGTTGTTTCCTCCGGTTGGTTGCGGCGGTTCCGGCATCCCGCCAACACCAGACTGAAGGCGATGAGCAACATCAACAGGAGGCCTGCGTAGCGCAATCCGGAGTGTGGCTTGAACATCGGCGGTACTCTACTGTTGGACGGGTCGTGTCGGTGCAGCATCCGGAGGCTGCCTGTTGTTGCGGTGATTGCACGGTTGTGGCTGGCGACCTGCAACCGGGCCCGGGACCAACACTCCTGCGGGGCGGTGGCAACCGTTGCTTGGCCACGTGGCCACGTGGGTCCGGCAATGGTGTCGGCTTTGTCGATGGGAGGCCGATGTCACAGCCAGCCCACGGATCCGGCAGACACTCACCCGTAAGGAGCAGGCCGATTCTAATACAGGCCTGCGCAACCCTTTGGAGTTGGGGTACGGTGGCAGGGCAAACCTGCTGGCTGGGGGCGAAGATCCTGGGGGATTCAGTCGCGTGGCCGCCCCATGGACATTGGGGATGGGGTCCCGGGCCCACGCAATCACCGGCCGATCAGGATCTCTGGCAAGTCCCGTGTGTTTGGTTCAACATCCTCGGAAAAAGCCCGTTGGATATTGGAAACAGGCATTTCCTTGGGTTGGCTGTCAGTTGGCTTGATGCATCAGTCGGTCCGACAGTCCCCATGGCATTGGCGGTGGATTTCTCGCGCATGGGACCACAATGAAACCGAACCGATTTGCTCAACCAACATGTTGTCAACTATTTTGTTGACAACATGTTGGTTGTCATATACAGTGTGACGATGAGCAGCGTTGGGGAGGAGGTGGTATGCGCAGTTCGACAGGTGCGTGGGTTACCGGAGACGACTTTGTTGGCAGGGAGAGAGAGCTCGAGGTGCTTGGACCACTGGTCCGAAGCTTCAATCACGTTCTGCTGACCGGACAGCGGCGGATGGGGAAGACAAGCATCGCCCGCGAACTCGGTCGTCGTTTGTGTGGCGAGAATTGGCAATTCATCTTCATCGACGTGGAGGAGGCCGCGACGGCGGAAGACGTGATCGCGTTGCTCGCCTCCGGGATGCGCAACGTGGTCCCACTGGGAGCACGCTGGAAGAAGCTCTTCGGGAATGCCTGGACCACGTACATCGAAGAGGTGGAACTGTACGATTTCTCGGTGCGGTTCAGAGCGCAGGTGCACAGCGGAAATTGGAAAACCGTCGGACAGGAGTTGATCGGGTTTGGTGCCCAACACGACCAACCCGTGCTGTTGGTAATCGACGAAGTGCCCGTATTCCTGCAACGCCTCCTGCGGCATCACGATGGAATCGAGCAGGTGGACGGGTTCCTCAGTTGGCTCCGAAGTACGGTACAGCAGGTTCCCAGGGACTCGCTTTCGCTGATGGTCACCGGCAGCATAGGTTTGATGCCGCTGGTGTCAAGGCTTGGCATGCCGGACCGGGTGAACTACCTGTACCCCTATCGGTTGGGTCCATA
>JAPPAJ010000277.1 GCA_026705565.1 Caldilineaceae bacterium
TGTGGTTCCAGACGTAACGGCAGGCGCCGGCGATGGCCGTCAGCAGGATGCCGGTCTCCACGTCGCCCGGAAACAGGCGCAGACGCACCGTGCGGTGGACGGTGTCCGGGGCCTGCGTTGTAGAATCGGGGATGTTGGGCATGGAAGTTCCTGTTCCCTGTCCGGCGGAGAGTCCGATGGTTGCCGGACTCTCGCATTTATGGACGTCATTATGCCACGGAACCCATCGTCAAGTCAGGAATATAATTTCCCATGAATTCCGGCCGGCCGGAGCGGCCGGCCCCGATTGACATCCTCGGCGTGCCAGTCCATCCGGTGGACTATGCCGGGACGCTGGAATTGCTGACGGCCTGGCTGGACGTGGTGGGTCCGGATGTCGACGGACCAACGCGGCAGATCTGCACGGTCAATCCCGAATTCATCATTGAGGCGCGGCACAACAGCCGGTTTCGCCAAGTCCTGAACGAGGCCTGGCTCAACGTGCCGGACGGCGTGGGCGTACTCCGGACCCTGAACCTGCATGGCTGCGGCCTGGTCGAACGCGTCACGGGAACCGATCTCATACCCCGGCTGGCAGAGCTGTGTGCCTCGCGGGGCTGGCGGATGTTTTTCCTGGGAGCCGCCCCCGGCGTGGCCATGGCCGCGGCGGATATACTGGCGAAACGGTTTCCGGGTCTCGAGGTGTGCGGAACCTGGTCTGGTTCCCCCGCCGACAAGGACTGGCCCGTTATTCATCGGCTGCTGGCCGACACGCAACCGCACGTGCTGCTGGTGGCGTTCGGGCATCCCCGTCAGGATCTGTGGATACACAGCCACCTCGGCGACCTGCACAGCCGGGTGGCGATCGGCGTGGGTGGCGCCTTCGACTTCATGGCCGGCAAGGTGCCGCGCGCGCCCGGGTGGATGCGGGACCGCGGACTGGAATGGCTCTACCGCCTTCTCAGGCAACCGGCCCGATGGCGGCGCATGCTCAGCCTGCCTGTCTTTGTTCTCCTGGTTGCGAAGGAGTGGTTGGCCGGAATGGCCGCGCCGAAATAACGAATTTGCTGTCAGGCATCCCCCGGACGCGGTAGTTGTGATTTGCCAGCTGGCGACAAAGAAGCCACTCGGACACGGGCATGCACCAAGCTATCCTATAGTCATGATCAAGCTTGCAACCGCTGCCAACTGCGGGGGATATCGTTATCGAATTCCCGGTGTGTCGGTGTCCGACAGCCATTGGTTGGTGCAGTGTTGCCACAGCACGAAGTGTCGGTAACCAATCTCGATGATTAGCCAAAACGCCACCTACCCTCCCAAGCCCGCTGTTGATCGGGCATCCCTGCCGCCCGGGCCGCCGGAGTGGCCCATGGTGGGTCAGGCCTTCCAGTACCTGTTCAACCTTTTGCCTTTCATGCATGGCGCAGCTGCGTACGGCGATCTGGTCACTTTGTCGGTGAAACCAGCTCTGGTGTACCTCGTCAACCATCCCGATCTCGTGCAGGAGGTTTTCGTCACCAATCATCGGCGCGTGGGCAGGGGCCGCACTGTCGAGACGCTCCAGTATCTGTTGGGCTACGGGCTAGTCACATCCGACGGCCCGTTGCATCTCCGCCAACGCCGCCTGATGCAGCCCCAGTTCCACCACCGGCGGATCGTCGGATATGCCGAGACCATGACCGCATTCGCCGGTCGCCACATGGAAGTGTGGGAAGACAAGGCACGGGTTGACTTGGCCGGAGAGATGGGCGACCTGACTCTAAAGATCGTCGTCAAGACACTGTTCGGCCTGGAGCTTCCCGACACGGTGCGCCGCATCGGCGCGGCCTTCGAACTGGCGAACGACTACATCAAGGTTCGGGACAACCAGCCGCCGGCCCTGCGCAGCCTGCTCCACCGGATGCCCTTGCCCTTCACCCGGCGTTTCCGACGAGGCTTGGCATACTTGGACCAAACTGTATACGGTCTCATCGCGGAGCGTCGGAGGCACGGTCTGGAGAGTGAAGACCTGCTATCGCTCCTGCTCAACGCGAGGGATGAAGAGGCAAGCGACCCGTCGGAGGCGGTGATGACCGACCAACAGGTGAGGGACGAGGCCATCACCCTGTTTGCCGCCGGCCACGAGACCACGGCGATGGCGTTGACCTGGACCTGGTACCTGCTGGCCACTCATCCCGATGTCCAGGCGCGGTTTCATGCCGAACTGGACAATGTCCTGGGCGGCCGCACACCAACGCCGGAGGACATGCCCAACCTGGCATTCACTGACCGGGTCCTCACCGAGTCGATGCGCCTGTACCCGCCGATCTGGTCCACCGGGCGGATGACCTTCGAGCCGATCACGCTAAGAGGCTACGAAATCCCAGCCGGCGCGTTCCTGATTGCCCCGCCACTGATCATCCAGCGGGATCCCCGCTGGTTCGACGACCCGCTGGAGTTTCACCCCGACCGCTGGACGGCGGAGTTCAAGGAGCAGTTGCCCCGGTTCGCCTACTATCCCTTTGGCGGGGGTCCGCGCGTCTGCATTGGGGACGGGTTCGCGTGGATGGAGGCGATGTTGATACTGGCAACCTTGGGCCAGAAATGGGCGATGCGGCACGACCCCAGCCACCGGATTGAGCTGCTGCCTCTGGTTTCCCTGCGGCCCAAGGGCGGCATGCCCATGTTCCTGGAACGACGTCACTGAAGCCAAGGTAGGCCTGTCTGTCTTGATCCTCCTGATTGCAAAGGAGCAACTGGCTGGGAAAACTCACGAAGCATCCGGGGACTGTCCCTGGCACTTCCTTGTGGGGCAAGACCGTCGGTTCAAATGCCATGCGCATGGCTACAACGGCTGGGGTGAAGATCAGGCTTCCAGACAGTCCCGTATGGCCTGCCGCAGTCCCTCGGGGTTCGTGCCGTATTGGAGCCTGAGATCAAAAACTGCGTTCGGATCCAGGCGCGCTCGAAGTTCGTCGTCGCCGAGCAGTGCCCGGAGTTCATCCACAAACTCCCTGCCAACCGCCGGCAGCAGGAACTCGCACAACATATCAACCTCCTTGTTGCGGGCACCCTCCTGCAGACCTTCCAGTCGGCCTTCCTCCTTCACCGCAACGTAGCCGCGCTGGTATGCCTCTGCCGCCATGGTCAAGTCCTCCGGCGTGGTAATCGTGTCCCAGTCCAATTGTATGGCATCAAATATTTGCTTGTCCCGGTCGCTCTGCCCGGACCATCCGCGCATCGTCAACTTCATAAACTCCACCAAGGCGCGCGCCGCACGCGGGTTCTTCAGGGCCCTGACACCCTCCGGGAACCCACTGGTCAGATAATCTCCGGGGTAACGGGCCCGCTCCGCCCGCACGATCAGGTCCAGCTCCCGCGGCAAGCCCCAATCGCTGAAATCATCATGGAGCACGTCCATGTAGATGTAGGGGAACAGGGGACCTGGCACGGAGACGTGGTCACGCGTCAGTTCGGACAGACTCGGCGAGATCCAAGGTGTCACCCCCGTGTAGACCAGGAGCAGACATGGCAAGGGTGGCGGCCGGCGACGACTGAACCGCTCCTTGCGGTCCAGCGAAACCAGCGTGACGCTGGCATAGGCCAACAGCCGCATCATGATCAGATATTCCCGGCTGGACTGAATCTCACAGGCCAGCAGCATGCCATTCCCCTGTTGGGTTTGGAAGCGCCAGCACTGGTCCTGTACTGTCTCAAGGGCACGAAGTAGAAGCAGGCTTCCACTCTTGTTCACGGGTCGTCGGGGATCCCCGGCGGGATCGCCCCTCGCCGTGCAGCAGCCCCTGTGCCACGGGCCGAAACGGGCACGGACGGAAGGCCCGCCCGCGCCAGAATGTTGAGGGCGGCGTTGTGGTCTGCATTGGCAGCGTGTCCACACGCCACACACTTGAATGTCGCCCGGGTCTTGCGGTTCTCCTTATCCACGTGGCCGCAGGCGGAACAGGTTTGCGATGTGTAGGCCGCGTTCACCCTGTTCAACGCGCCCGCCTTGTAGGCCAGGTTGTGGTCCAGGCGGCCCCAGTTGGATGCCAGAATGGCCCGGTTGAGTCCGGCCTTCTGCTTCACGTTGCGTCCGGGTTCCGCCACCGTGCCCTTGGCACTCCGGGTCATGGCCTTGGTGTTCAGATCCTCCACGACCACCATGTGCGCCTTGTCCGCCAGCTTGCGGCTGTGCTGGTGGGCGGCGTCCTCCCGCTTGCGTTTCTGCTTGCGCTGCAGCTTTTGGAGTTGTCCGTTCACGCGCCGACCCCGGTTGGACTTGGGTCTGCGATCCTTCGGTCCCCAGCCCTGTTTGCGGCTCAACGCCCGCTGCTTGCGCTTGATCTTCCCATCCAGCTGCGGGTCGTCCGGTACTTCGTATACTTCACCGGTGCTGTCCGTGGCCTGCCCCACGTTGCGGTCGACGCCCACGGCTCCTGTCTCGGCCGGCGGCTTCAGCCGGTCCGCCGGCACTTCATGGAACACGTAGGCATACCAC
>JAPPAJ010000076.1 GCA_026705565.1 Caldilineaceae bacterium
GTGCTGGCGGCCGTGCAAGAACCACGTGCCTTCCATGTTCATGACCGCTTCACCAGTTGCAAAAGCGGTCGTGAATTCTTCAAAGTTGGCGGCTTGGAAGCGTTCCAGGCTACCCATGTAGTAGCCTTTCTGCATCATATCATTATGAATCTCGATGGCACGCACGAAATCGGGATGGTCAAATGGGACTTCACCGGTTAGGGCCTGGTAGACCAATTCCGGACCCGCTACCTGGTTCATGAATTCCCCTACATACCATTCATTGCACACATTGCATTGGCTTGACTGGCCGGCGAAGGGAATGAGGCCGTCTTGCTGTATGACTCCGGCCAGAGAGATCATTTCTTCCAGGTTGGAGGGAGGTTGCCAACCCTTTTCCTCAAACACGGTCTTGTTGTAGAACAATACGAGTGTTTCCAATTCCTGCGGCAGGCTGAACAGTTCGCCTTCGACCACACCAATGTTGAAGGCCCAGTCATGAAACAGTTCCGCCCATCCGAATTCATCCGCGTAGGCATCCATGGGCAGTAGCTGACCGGCCAAGGCCAATTCAGCGGCAAACACCGGGCCGCCCAGTTGTACTACGTCTGGACCCGAACCCGCGGCCAGTGCAGGACGCAAGGAATCGGTCGTGGCCTTGCGCTCGACATTGACAACGACTTCATCCTGTTTGGCATTGAAGGTGTCAACTGACTCCGCCACAATGCAATCCGATTGAGCAGTTTGGCTCAGCCATACGGTGATTTCCACTGGCTCCGTGGCGGCTTCGCCACTCTCGCCCTGAGTTGCAGGCACCGGCGCGCAACCAGCCAATACCAAGGCCAACAAACACAACAAGACTCCGCCAAAACGCATCCGTGTCAACCAATGTCGCATGATGATTCGACCCCTCGTGTGGAACAGCAGGATTCGAGCCAGTGTACCCCATGCGGTGACAGCGGTTGAACTGCGGGCCATCAGGGGCACGACGGTTTTGGTCTTCAGCCCCCGTGTCAGGCGGGCCCGGGGCTTGAAGCGCGCTCAGAGGGCATCCGACCAGCCCTTGAGCCGGTTAGTGGAAGCGGACACCTTGGGGTTCCCTTGGCTGCGCACCAGATCGTGCCAGCGTTCCACGAGGTGCCACAGCGGGTCCCGTACCTCCGACTGCATGGTCGGTGCCGGGTTGCCGCAACTACGGGGACGGATGGGAAACGCGAAGTCGTATGCCGAACGCCTGTTTGATTTCCCGAAGCTTGGACCACTGTACCGGGATGATGCCCGGAGCGCCCTTGAAATGCCCGTCGTCAACGAATAGGTATCGATCAATCCCGATGCGCTTGACAAGATCGTTAGCCAGACCCAGGGTTGTCCATACTTTCTACAGGAATGGAGCAAACATGTGTCGGATGTAGCGGCCACATCCCCCATCACAACGTCAGACGTAACCGCGGCAGCGCAACAAGCCAAAGCTGCCTTGGATACGAACTCTTTCTCGTCAGGTTCGATCGGTTGACTCCATCTGAGAAACGATACCTACGTGCCATGACTCATCTTGGCACCGGGCCGCAACGTTCGGGAGAGATTGCCCAGGAGTTGAGCCGTCAGGTGCAGTCCCTGGAACCTTCTTAACCTGATTGCAATGCAGGTCTTCTGCTTTGAGCTTGTTTGATGCATCGGACTCATTCGAAGCATCCCTCGAATGAAGATGCATTGGGCTCTCGCGAAGAAGCTGAAGCGGCCGGTCAAACGCGCATGCAGGGAACCATGGCTAGCCTCTGGGTGAGAGCACAATGAAGGTCATGTCCAGTTGACTTTGGGACCAAAGTGACGGACAATGATTTCCGTACAAATTGCACCGTACAGAAGGTCGATATGACGAACCGGTTGGACGTACGACTGAACGACAAACACCGGCAGCGACTGGAAGAGTTGGCCCGGGAGAAAGGAGTGGGGATCTCCGATGTGGTGCGCTGCATGATCGATTCTGCCTATGAGGACATTCTGCGCAGGCGCCGCGAGCAGGCGGTTGAACGGCTAATCGGGTTGAACTTGGAAAATCCGCCAGATCCTGAGACCCTCTCCCGTGAGTTGGAGGCAGCCCATGAGCCCGGCGGTCTTCATTGATGCCAACATTCCCATCTATGCCGCCGGCCGTGGCCATCCCTTGAAGGAACCGTGCGCTCGGATTCTCCGCATGGTGGCCAAGGAGCCGCAATCGTTCGTAACCAACTCCGAGGTCCTTCAGGAACTGATGCACCGCTACTTGGCTTCGGATCGCTGGGTACTGGGACGGGAGGTTCTGCGAGCCTTCGCCGAAGCCATGCATGACCGCATTGAGCCAGTCTATGCGGAAGACACTCTTGTGGCATCGGTACTGGCGGACCGCCACTCTGGTGTCAGTGCCCGGGACCTGGTCCACGCGGCGGTGATGCAGCGGCTGGGAGCAGATCACATCATCTCAGCAGACACCGACTTCGATCGACTGGAGGGGATTGTCAGGCTGAATCCTGCCCGCGTCATGGAATGGGAACGCTCCATTCCCTCCGTCGGAACAGGGTAATCACGGCTGTTCAGCACCCGGAAATCCCAGCGAACCGGGAACTGCCGTGGGTATCCACATTTCCAACGGTGTCCCCTGATACCACAGTCCCACAGAAGTTGCACCCCGCCCTATGGTCGGGTGAAGATTGAATCCGCCACGTCCAGTATCCTGAGACCGTCATCCGGTGCTCAGGCGACGCTCAATGGCAATTGACTCGCTCTCAGGGCGGCTCCTTGCCTACCGTCATCGCGCACAGCAGTTCGAACATCACGGTGGCACCAATCAGGGCCGTGCCCCCAGACGGATCGAACGGAGGAGACACTTCCACCATGTCCGCGCCAACGACATTCGTCCCCGCCAGTCCCCGAACCGCCTGCAGAGCCTGGAACGAGGTCGGTCCTCCAATCTCCGGCGTGCCGGTGCCGGGCGCATAGGCCGGATCCACGAAGTCGATGTCGAAGCTGACGTAGATCGGCGCTGTGCCCACAATCGTCCTGGCCTCCTCCATAACATCCGGCACACTGCGCTCCATAAGCTCTTCGACCATCACCATCCTGACCCCTTGGGATCGGCCGAAGTCGATGTCCTCGGTGTCGTACATGGAACCCCGCAGGCCGATCTGAACCGTCCGCCGGGGATCCAGCAGACCCTCTTCCACGGCCCTGCGAAACGGCGTGCCGTGGGTGTACCGGTAGCCACCGAAGTAGCCTCTGTACAAATCGGTGTGCGAGTCGAACTGGATCATGCCCACGGGCTCTTGCACAAGTCCACGCAGGATGGGCAGCGTGATGAGGTGGTCGCCCCCTGCCGTGACCGGCACGATGCCGTCCCTGCTCAGTTTCCGGTAGAACGCCTCGACTCGCTTCAGGGAGTCATCCAGGTCGGCCGGATTGACGGGCACGTCTCCCAGATCGGCACAGTTGCAATCAGCATATGGCGACCGCCGCCGAATGGGATGGACACTGCGGATCATGGCTGAGGAATCCCGAACCTGCCGGGGACCGTGGCGCGCGCCGGGCCGGTTGGTGGTGCCCCCGTCCCAGGGAACTCCTACATATCCAAAGTCTAGTTCAGACCAGTGCTCGTGTCCGGGCGGTACGTACGGCAGCCGCATGAAGGTGGACAAGCCCGCGAACCGGGGCGTTTCCAGACCGGAAATCGGCTGAAAGAACTCGTTCATGGATTACCCCGTTGGGTTGTGGCTTCAGGCTCGTGTCACTCAAGCAAACAGACCTGTGCATTTTCGGTGCAATGACAGCGATTCACATTGACCGGGATGGACAGGACAGCGTCAGTCTGTTCCCAAGCAAGTCCCGAGACCGGAACCCACAGCTTGCGATTGGGCCTATAGCCGGGAGGAAAACCGTTCCATCACCTTGGCGGATGATGGATCCGCCTGCACCTTGATTGACAATCAGCGGATCATAAACAGATCGGAGGACTTCTCCCCGGACGAAGCATGTGGCCGAGTATCCTCCGGACGCGGATGTTTACTCAAGGTGGAGTGTATACGGCAGTACGACGAACTTTTCAGTGGAAGGTTCAATACACGACTTGTCAGAACCCGCGCCAGCCGGGCAGGGTTGCCGCCTGCTGGATCCATGTCGCCATCCGCTCCTTGTCGAATCCGCCCTCGTAGATATCGACCCAACGCGAGTCCAGATCCTTTCCCGAGCCGGGCGGCACAGGACACAGCGTCGCTCCCTTGAGGAAGGTCACCTTCACGTAGCGGGTGAACACGTGGTAGCTCACAAACCAGTTCCTCAAACCTTATGGGTTTGGGGTAATTCGCTCTCGGCCGTCAGGCGGCTTGCGCCGCGTGGGCGGACTCGAGTCCGGGTGGAGCCGTCCCCACCGTGGTCCCGCTTCGATCCCGGAGCAGTCGTTTGACCTCCCGGAAGGGCGTGTACAGCGTGATCTCGT
>JAPPAJ010000070.1 GCA_026705565.1 Caldilineaceae bacterium
GTTCGGATATCCGCCGGGCTCTCTTGTTGGCAGGACACGATTATAGCACAGGTGTGCAGGGTTGTGCCTGTCGCACCGACTGCGTAGTCAGGTATATAAGCCCCCAAAGTCTCCTCTCAGCATGCGTTCGGAGACCGGGAGATCGGATCCCTGGCCGGCAAAACCTGATTCGACATCCTCACGGCGTCCAAGCGGTCCCCATGTCCTGAACGGATCTATGCGAGTCTGCTGACCATTCCTCTTCACGAAGTACAGGTTGCCGTCATCAAGCTGATCGGCCAACCGGGGAGAGTGCGTTGTGACGATGTACTGGGTCTTGCCTGATCGAGCACGGGAGTGCAGGAATTCCGCGATCAATTCCATCCGTCTGGGATGGACACCGTTTTCCGGTTCCTCGAATCCAATCAGGCACGGCTGCTCCCCGACACCAATGAGTGACAGCAACCCCAGGAGACGCAGCGTTCCTTCGGACACCACGCTGGCTGGTATCGCCACGCCACGCTCTTTCAACCGGAGTTCCACCTCCCCAAGTCCAGTCACTTCCACCTCTATGCCGTCGATATTGGGCACCAACATCTTGAGTGCCCGTTCCACCGAGTCGAACTGCTTGGGACTTGCGCACTTGAGGGAATTGAGGAAGGCCGCAAGGTCTTCCCCCATCAAACCAATGTGCTTCACCTCCTTCACGGGATTGGCGGCGCGCATGCGTTCACGCGGTTCGAAGTAGAAAAACATCCAGAGAGACAGTTCCCTTTGCACTGCCGCCACGTGTGGGTAGTGCGGGGGGTACAGCGACAGGGACAGCAGACTGTGATCCAGGTACCTATCATGGTAGGTAGGATGTGCCTGGCCTTCCCGGCGCAGATGAAGCCTTTGGCCAACCCGCTCAAAAAATGGTCGTCGGCTCTTGCTTGGAGTCCCGTTCCTGTTCAAGGCCACCAAGGATTCGTCCGCTACACGGACTACGCCCGTGCGGGGATGCATCTCGACTTCAATCGTGTACCTCAATAGACGTTCCCGCACCCGGGATGGAGGTTTGTCGGCTTGTCCTTCGGAAGGATTGTCACTTCGATGGCGCATTTCGGCAATTTGACGATCAACTTCGTCCGCGACCGAATCGGAAATTTCCAGATCCGCCTTGATGGAGAACATGAGTCGATCCTTCCGGACCAGGCCTTCCAGTCCTTCATCACCGATTTGAAACGATTCCAGCGCGGACCCCCGATATGGGGGCTCAAATGCTTCCTTGAGTGTGCGTCCGGTTGCGATCCTGGACAGAAGCTGCAAGGCATCGAGGAAGTTGCTTTTGCCCGAGGCGTTGGGACCACACAGCACCACCAACTGCTGAAGGTTGACTTCCACATCAGCCAAGGACTTGAATCCTTGAATCCGAACTCGCTGCAACATGGTGATTCCCGGCTGGACCGATCGCGTATGGAAAGACAAAGGCCAATGGATGTGCATCGGCTTGGACCCTTTGAAGATCGAATGACTGCATGAATGCAGGTACCACTTGCGGGTCCCGCGAAGTTCACAGGTCACCGCGCAGCGAGCTACTTCACACGATCAACTTAGGATCCAAGGCGAGTCCCACACTGCTGGCGCGGGTGGGTGCTCAACGACCTGCCAGGATTGTACTGGCGTTCGGTGCAACCGAAGCAGGAAGGCAACCACCGCGGCGATTCCGAACCACGGCATAGCCGTCATGGCGTGTCGGGCGTACGTCGATGGCCGAGTGTTTCTTCTTCCGGGCCACATGCGGGTCACCCTCCGCGCATGGATGTCCCGCATGCAGTCCTGGGATGCCGTAGCCGCGGTCGGCTCCCAGCGTGCGCGGGCGGGAGCCCCGTTCCCGGACCCCGTCCACGAGTTCCAGCACCGCATCCTGCGCGGCCGTGCCGGTGGCCGGGCTGACCGTGAAGTCCCTCAGCAAGCCGTGGCGATTCCCGTCAGGGCATGGCCCAGGAAGGTCAGCCGGGCCTCCTTGCCTTGCCCCTTGCGCAGCAGGCGCGCCTCCGGGGTCCGTGGTGCTGGCATGGGTCTCATTGCGCCGACACTCCCCCCGGAAGTCCACGGACGGATTGCCCAGATCGTCGTCCACTGCCGCCGGCGGTCCCTCCTTGGACGAAAGCCCTTGAGGCTGGCGGCCACCTCGATCAGGGTCCCCGTCCACTCTTGCGCGTCAACGCTGCCCGACGCGCTGGTCAGGCCACCCGAGACGGCACCCGTCCTCATCCCATCGGATGAGCCGGTTCAGCTCCGCGTTTTCGTGGATCGAAGCGTGGTCGAAGTCTTCGTAAACGAAAGACTGTGCGTGGCCGTCAGGATCTATTCTGGGCGCCGGGACAGCAGGGGAGTCTCTCTGATGTCACGTGGCCAGGAATCGGAACTGCTCTCGCTCGACTGCTGGCAGATGAAGAGCATCTACGAATAGGCGCACGCTGCCATTCCGCGGTTACCATTGCTTCCAGATCCGTGAGCCGGGACGGCAGCCGGCACCGCTCCCGCAGCATCTGACAGATTTCAGTGCCTTTGGCCAGCATGCGACTGACGCAGAGCGTCCAGGCGCCGACTTCTCCGAACTGCAGGATCTCGGGACCGAGTTCGGCACGGCCCTGTGCCTGCGGCCAGTCATGAACGGCGGAGAGCGAGTAAATTCCCATGCGTTGGAGATCACCGCAGTCTTGGTCCATCTTCCGCCACGAGCGTGATCTAGCAGGCAACGGTGCGTCATGACACAAACCTTCGATACTCGTTGGCCAGCCGACAGGGCGTGGGACTGGTACCGGTCTCAATCCTGGCTCTGTGGTTTCAACTATGTGACCAGCACAGCGATCAACAGCACCGAAATGTGGCAGAGCGACACATTCGACCCGGGCACGATGGATCGCGAACTCGGATGGGCGAACAAAGTGGGATTCAACACCTGTCGTGTGTTTCTCCAATATTTGGTATGGCAGCACGACCCCGAGGGTTTGACAGACCGAATTGACCATTTCCTGCAGGTAGCCAGCAAGCACGGCATTTCCACCATGTTCTGTCTGTTCGACGACTGTGCGTTTGCCGGAAGACAACCTTACTTGGGCAAACAGGACGAACCGGTTCCCGGTGTCCACAACAGCGGTTGGACGCCAAGTCCGGGCCACGAACGGGTAGTTGACCGGACCGTTTGGGCCGGGTTGGAGAACTATGTCACAACGGTTGTCTCTCGTTTCTCCCAGGATGCGCGGGTGGTCGCCTGGGATCTCTACAACGAGCCAGGAGCCGCAGACATGGGCGATCAGAGCCTCCCGCTGCTATGCGAGGTTTTCCGATGGGCGCGCGGAGCCAAGCCCCAGCAACCCCTCACCGCAGGCATCTGGCACCCTGACCTCATCGCGCTGCGCGAAGTTGTAACCGAGCAATCCGATATCCTGACTTTCCACAACTACGATGACTTGGAAACGCTGAGAGAACAGGTCGATGACCTAAAGGCGTGTGGATATCCCCTTGTTTGCACTGAATGGATGGCTCGTACGCGCGACAGTCTCTTCGAAACGCATCTGCCCTTCCTGAAACAGGAAAGCATCGGGGGCTACTGTTGGGGACTGGTAAATGGAAAAACCCAGACGCACTTCCCATGGGGATGGCCCCGTGGAGCATCTGAACCTGAGCTGTGGTTCCACGACATCTTTCACCCGGATGGCACGCCGTACAACGAGACAGAGGTCGAAGCCATTCGGCACTGTTGTCAGGCGGATTGAGAAAAGAACAAAGGATCTGGCAAGCGATGCGCTTTGGCCAGTGCCCGAGGATTTACACCTGCCCGCGGTACACAGCCAAGGCACAGCGACGAATCAGCGAGCGACTTGCCAGATCTGGTCGGCGACTACACCGGAATGGGTCTCAACGGAGCCGTCCGGCCAGACAATGGTGACGGTGGCCTGCGCGGCGGAACCCAGCCCAAAATGCAGGGACAGTTCGTTGCCGGCGCCCAGACTGGAGCCGCTCTTGACTTCCTGCATCTGCACCGGTCCACCTTCCGTTGCCACCGTGACACGGGCCCCAATCGCGTCTCGGTTCACCCCTTGGCCACCGATCAGGCGCACGGTCAGCCAGTGATGGCCGGCACCTTCCGCGCCCTGATTGCGATAGAGCGTGAAGCCTTCATTCCACTCCGTGACGACGAAATCCAGCCAGCCGTCCCGATCGTAGTCGGCGTAGGCCGCCCCCATGGTGGGACGGGGCTGCTCCTTCCAGGTTTCGGGCGTCACATCCTGGAAGGAACCGTCCTGCTGATTGTGATAGAGGTAGTTCTGCCGCTCAAACAACATGTCCATCAGTGCCCCCGGTTCCAAGGCTCGCGGCTTCACCGTGGTCGCCGCCAGGAACAGGTCGCGCCAGCCATCGTTGTCGTAGTCGAAAAACAGGGCGCCCCAACCCGTCACACCGTTTTCG
>JAPPAJ010000261.1 GCA_026705565.1 Caldilineaceae bacterium
CCTCTGCATGCGCCTTGGGGATGGTTAGGTTGAGGACGATGTCGATGTCGGACCGATCCAGGAGGTCCTCCACCTCCAAGGCCGGGCAGCCAATCTCCGCCGCCAGGGCCGCGGCCGCGTTGGGGTTCAGATCGGCCACGGCCGCGATGGCAACGTGCTCGAAAGGTGCCAGGCCCTTTACATAGGCACGGCTGATAACACCGCACCCGACAATCCCAACCTTCCAAATCCTCATCGTCCGAATCTCCTTGGCTGCGGCCGGCAGCATTCTCAGTGTGTGGGTTCCCCTGCGCCGGTCTCCAGCCAGGTCCGATCCGCGGGCGTCAGCTCGAAGTCCAGCGACTGCAGGTTGTCCTGCCACTCCGTGGCCGAGTTGCACCCGATCAGGGCGAAGAGATTGAGGGGCTGGGACAGCACGTAGGAAACGGCCACCTGCGCCGATGTCAAGCCATGGCGGGATCCCATCGCCGCGGCCCGGTCCAGGCGCCGGAAGTTCTCCTCCGAGGCATAGGACCGGATGCAGGTGGCGTGGTGGTAGCCCTCGAAACCGTCCAGATTGTCCCGCGTGTAGATGCCGGTGAAGAAGCCCATGGCCAGACTCGACCAGGTGAAGACCGGCGTCTGCGTTTCGCGATACCAGGCCCGCGCTTCGGCACCCTTGCGCCCTGAAATGGTCAGGCAGTCGCGCCAAGGCTCCTCCACCTGCTCCGCCATGCTGAAGTTCGGGCTGCTGGCCACGAAGGGGGCGCACCCGTTGTCAGCGGCATAGACGTTGGCTTCCCTGATTCGTTCGGGGCTCCAGTTCGAACCGCCATACGCCAGGATCTTGCCTTCCCTGCGGTGTTGTTCAAGTCGTTCGACCAGGGGCCCCACCGGCAGTGCGGGATCATCCCGATGCAGCAGGTACAAATCGATGTGGTCGGTCCGCAGGCGGGCGAGCGAGTCGTGCAAATCGCTGCTCAGATCGTACGGGGTAACCCGGTCGCGGTCCTGATTGAAGTGGCACCCCTTGGTGAGCACGAAAATTTCGTCCCGTACACCCCTAGATTCCATCCACAGCCCCAGGGCCCGTTCCGACCCGCCACCGCCGTAATTGTGGGCGGAGTCGACTGCATTGCACCCCAGTTCGTAGAGACTGTCCATCAACTCGATGCCGGCCTCACGATTGCCGTCGTGCAACATGATCGTGCCCTGCACAATGCGGCCGATCCGCTTGTCGCAACCCGGTATCTGTCCGTATTTCACGCGAGAAGTTCCTGTTGGCATTGACCGGGTCGGGCCCGCAAAAGAAGACTGTACCTATTCCATCGGATAGCGCAGGCCCCACTGGGCACGGATGGTGTCCAGGGTGGTCATGACGCCCATCGTGTGGGACCAGGTCATGTCCGGGCTTTCCAGCAGTCCGGCCTTGAGGCAGCGGTTCACCTCCATGACCTCGTGGGCAAATCCTTTGCCGATGAGGCCCGGTTCCACACGGCGCCAGTCCTCGCCGTCCACCTTGAGGTGGAAATGGTCGGTCAGCCACCAGGGTGTCGGCATCCGGATTTCACCGCTTGATCCGAACAACAGGCACTCCTGCGGGGTGTTGTCGCGGATTGAGGAATAGCAGATTGCCAGGCCACCGTCCGGATAGCCCAGCAGTATCCCGCTGCGTTCGTCGATGCCTCCCTCCAAGTGTCCCAGGGTCTCAATCCTGACGGGCGAACCGCCGAAAAGGTAGGCCGCGAACGACACCGGGTACATGCCAATGTCAAGGAGAGCGCCGCCACCCAGAGCCGGTTCGTTCAGGCGCGATCGGGCACTGCGGGCACCCCTAAACCCGAAGTCCCCGACCATCATCGTCAGTTGGCCAATCACACCATCGTCGATCATGCGCTTGATCTCGCGCGGCACCGGCAGATACCGGGTCCACATGGCTTCCATCAGAAAAAGGTTGCGTTGCCGCGCCACGGCGATGATTTCGGCCGCCTCCGCGACATTGATGGCGAACGGCTTTTCGCACAGGACCGGCTTGCCGGCCTCCAGGGCCAGGATGCTGTGTTCCCTGTGCAGGTTGTGCGGAGTCGCAATGTAGACAACGTCGATGTCCGGGTCCTGCACCAACTCCTCGTAGGTCGCGTATTGCCGCGGGACGTCGAACCGTTCCGCCAAGGCCTGCCTCCGGTCGGCGGTGCGCGAACCGACCGCCAGCAACTCCGCATCGTCCACCTGCATCAGCCCCTCGCCCAGGCGGTTGGCAATGCTGCCCGCACCCAGGAATCCCCACCTCACCTTTTCCATGACCCGATCTCCCAAGTTGTCAATGGTTGGCACCGCTGACCCAGCATAGGCTGCGCCGCCCAATTTCACAGGCTTTCAGCCCTTCAAGGTCGCTTGCGACATGTCCCGGCCAACCACGGAACACGCATCCCCGACCATGCACTCTTGCCCCCACTACCGGCATCACCGTCCTGCCTTGGCCGGGAACCGGATGACAGCGAACACCTAGTGACGCGGATCCACCTGCATGCCATGCTGCTCCTGTCGGTGCTGAACGGGAAGTGCCTGTCGAAAAAAGCTGGGCCTATTCCATCGGATAGCGCAGGCCAAGCTGGGCACGGATGGTGTCCAAGGTGGCCATGACACCCATGGTGTGGGACCAGGTCATGTCCGGACTCTCCAGCAACCCGGCCTTGAGGCAACGGTTCACTTCCATGACTTCATGGGCAAATCCCTTGCCGATGAGACCCGCCTCCACCCGGTGCCAGTCCTCGCCGTCCACCTTGAGGTGGAAATGGTCGGTCAGCCACCAGGGGGTCGGCATCCGGATCTCGCCACCCGATCCGAACAACAGGCACTCCTGCGGGGTATTGTCGCGGACCGACGAATAGCCAATGGCCAGGCCACCACCCGGATAGCCCAGTAGGACCCCGCTGCGTTGGTCGATCCCGTCCGCCAAGTGACCCAGGGATTCAATCCTGACGGGCGATCCACCAAACAGGTAGGCCGCGAACGACACCGGGTAGACGCCGATCTCAATGAGGGCGCCGCCGCCCAGGGCCGGATCGGTCATGCGCGACGGGGTGCTGCGGGAAGCCCTGAACCCGAAGTCGCCCACCATCATCGTCAGTTGGCCAATCACGCCGTCGTCGACCATGCGCTTGATCGCGCGGGGCGCCGGCAGGTACCGGGTCCACATGGCCTCCATCAGGAACAGGTTGCGCCGCCGGGCCACGGCAATGACTTCGGCAGCCTCCGCCACATTAATGGCGAACGGTTTCTCGCACAGGACCGGCTTGCCGGCCTCCAGGGCCAGGATGCTGTGTTCCCTATGCAGACTGTGCGGGGTCGTAACGTACACGATGTCGATGTCCGGGTCCTGCACCAACTCCTCGTAGGTCGCGTACTGGCGCGGGACGCCAAACCGCTCTGCAAGGGCCTGCCTCCGGTCATCGGTGAGCGAACCCACCGCCAGCAATTCCGCATCCTCCACCTGCATCAGCCCCTCGGCCAGGCGATTGGCGATGCTGCCCGCGCCCAGGAACCCCCACCGCACCTTGTCCATCGTCCGATTCTCCTTGGCGTCAATGACTCGCGCCGCCGGCCCAACACAGGCCGCGCCGCACAATTTCCCGGGCTTCCGGCACTTCAAAATCGCTGGCGACATGTCCCAGCGAACAGTAGAACACGCGCCCCTGGCCGTACATCCGCTTCCACGCCACCGGCATCACCGTCCCGTTGACCCAGGGCGCCACCTCGGTCTGGAACTGGGTGGTGGCAAGCACCTGGTTGCCCGGGTCCACATGCATGTAGTACTGCTCCGAATGCATGTCGAAGTCCGGCAGGCCCTTGGTAATCGGGTCCATGTGGTTGGTAATGTTCACCCGGTAGTCGATGATGTTGCCGGGATGGGCCACCCACTGGCCTCCGGTCATCCACTGGTATTCCGTGTTCAGTCGGAAGGCATCGCACATGCCGCCGTGCCACCCCCCGAAGTTGACTCCGCCGCGGACCGCGTCGAGCAAACCGGCTTCCTGTTCGCGTCCGAGTTCGGACATGGTCCACGTGGACACAACCAGGTCCAGACCCTGCATGTACTCAGTGTCGCAGTAGCGGTCCAGGTCATGCACGATGTCCACCTTGAACCCGGCCGCCTCGAGGAGGGGGGCAAAGATGTGCGTGGTCTGTTCGGGATCGTGGCCTTCCCAGCCGCCCCAGTTCATCAACGCCTTCTTTTCAGCCATAAGTCATTCTCCCGTTGGGTCAATTGGAATCTGTATCGGAACCTTTTCCGCTCAGCGCTGAAGGGTGCCGCCGCCGGAAGCCACCAGTTGCTCGACCTCGGCCCTGTGGGTAACCAGCATGTCGCCGTGCTGGGTCAGGGTCATGGCTGCCATGACCGAACCGAAGCGCAAGCCCATTTCCACATCCTGGCTCA
>JAPPAJ010000225.1 GCA_026705565.1 Caldilineaceae bacterium
CTGTCCTAGCAGGAAGCAGACCTGTTGGAGGTGCCGTGATTGGCGGCAATGCTTGACCGGTTGCGGAGTGCCGCTGCCAACCTGAATGAAGGAAGTTGGCTGTTAGGCCGGGGTTGGAACCAGGCCATCTGGCCCGAAGGCCGGTTTCCAACCCGACAAGACCTTGACTCCGCCTGTGGTCATCGACCGACTCTGCTGTATGCCAAGAGCGGACACGCCGCCGTTGCCAGCAGCTCGGCCCTGAGTCAAGCCGGCCTACACGCAGGCACTGTCGCACCCGACGGGGGATTCGTCGAGTTGGACGACGACAACGAGCCCACCGGCCTGCTGCTGGAAGGCCCGGCCATCAGGTTGGTCGAACAGGTTTGTCCGACTCCTTCGGCATCGGCCATGGAAGCGGCCTGCCTGCAAGGACAGGCACGCCTTCATATATGGGGAGTTACGTCGGTTCACGACTTCGACGGCAGACAGGGATTCGAGGCATTCCAACGGTTGGACAGGTCGGGACAGCTGCGACTGCGCACCGTAAACCATGTGTCCCAGGACCAGTTTCCCCATGCCCTCGATTTTGGATTGACAGGACCGATGCACGGCCCTTGGCTCACCATTGGGGGCCTGAAACTGTTCGCCGACGGTGCCCTGGGCCCTCGGACCGCGGCCATGGCCGAGCCATACGCCGGCGAGCCGGACAACTACGGCATGACAGTTGTGGACAAGGAGGAAATGCTTGAACTCGTGGCATTGGCCAGCAGCCGCGGAATTGCCAGCTGCGTCCACGCCATCGGCGACAGGGCCAATCGGGATGTCCTGGACGTGTTTCAGGAAGTTCGCCGGCAGGAGCGCGAGGCGGGCGTGACACCCGACGAACGCCGCCATCGGGTGGAGCATGCCCAAGTCCTGTTGGAGCAGGACATTTCCCGCTTTGCCCACTTGGGCATCAACGTTGCAGTGCAACCCATCCATGCCACACAGGACATGGCGATGGTGGACCAATACTGGGGCGAGCGGGGCAGGTACGCCTATGCCTTCCAGTCGCTGCTGTCGCACGGAACCCGCATGGCGTTCGGCTCGGATGCACCGGTGGAGACCCCCAACCCCTGGGTTGGTCTGCATGCCGCGGTGACGCGTCGTCGTGCCGACGGAACTCCCGGCCCCGATGGCTGGTACCCCGCTCAGAAAGTGGATCGAATGTCGGCGTTGCGGGCCTATACGGTGGAGGCAGCCTTCCTGGAAGGACTCGAACGGGAAATCGGGACCCTGGCTCCCGGCATGCGAGCCGACCTGACGGTTCCGGATCGGGACGTGCTGGCTTGTTCCCCGGACGATCTGCTGTACACCAAGGCACTTCTGACCATGGCAGGAGGCGAGATCGTGCACCGCGACCCGAATGACCGACCTGTCGTGCCGGGTTGATGCCGATCCAGATCGCGGCAGGCAGTTGGTGGCCAGTCCAGGTTGATCACTTCAGTCACTCATCTCCCTTCTACACCTTCCCCACGAGGTGCGCTCCGGCAATGCCCATTTCCCCTGCCACCGAATAGAACAGGTAATCCCGCTCTTCGGAAGTGAAGATGCATGGATCCCTCAACTGTCGCGCCGGACCGTGGATGGCGCCCCGCGCCGAGGGTTCCAGGACCTGGTCCATCCCTTCGTACGGGGCCTCGGGTTCGACCACTTCGAATTCCGGACCGGCCTTCCACTCGGTCCAAGGACCGTCGGTAATCAGCGGTGCGGCCTGGATGCGCTCCGGGCAGTCGCCGGCCTTGCTGAAGAACACGACAGGCCGAGCATCGCTGGCCAAAACGGCGAAGTGGCGGTGCGCCTCGCTGAACAGGTGGGGTCCTTCCTCAAAGCTGTCCCATGCATCGCCGTTTTGCCGATACAGAATGCCGGGCATCGCAATTGCGTACTTTCGTTCCCTCCAGGGGAACACGCGATAGTAGCTTGGTCCCAGAATGCGGTTCCCGGATACGAAGTCGATGCCGTTGCGGGACGTGGCCAGCAGTGTACGCTGACCTCCCAGATAGGGGAACCTGAGATACAGAGGATCATCGGCGAACTGGTCCTTCGTCAGCACCGGACCGTGGTAGTACATCAGGATTTGCCGGCGCGCAGCGTCCACATGAACATCCGGTGAGGCGATGTGATGATGACAGGGAGTCTGTGCAAGCTGCAGTGTGCCCTGCTCATATACCTGCCAGGGACCATCCAGGCGATCGGCGTAAGCCAGGCGGATGCCCTTGCCCTGGTGATGGGCAAAATACATGTAGTACCGGCCCATGCGGTCCGAAAGCCATGTTGGGACCTCAATCACCGAGGCTCCGTTGACATTGCCTTCAAGCACGGGATTGCAGTCGGCATGAATCAATGGGTTAGTGGAAAATCTTTCGACCGTAAACATTCGATCCTTGCCGGATTGCAAAATGGACTTGGATACTGCCGCGGTGGTTGACCGCAAGTACCATGCCAATGACGAAGTGCGCCGATCCTAACCCAGCAATCCGCGTCTAACTTGCCCGCACAGGTGGAACCGCACAGGGGTGAAGCCGCATAATGATTGAGTGTCCAACTGGATTTCCACCGCGGTTGGTCACTGAAAGCCCACTACAGGAAACGAACCACATGTACTTGTCCCTGTCCGTGCGTGTGGCTGAGAGCTTCACCAACAAACGCATCTCCACCGTACCGCTTGCCCACATTGCGGCCACGGCGAACAAGGCCGGTTACCGAGCCCTCTGCATGCGCGCATCGGTCGTTGGGGTGACTGATGCCCCGTCCCGCCAGACCGAGGTGTTGGCCATGGTCAAGCAGACCGGGCTGAGCGTGTCGATGGTGACTCCCGACTTTGCAGTACCCGAAAACAGTCCCGAGGGGCCGGGCGTATTGCGGCACATCGAGCCGGCCCTGGACCTGTGCGAGCGCTTGGAATGCGATCTCATTCGGGTATGCCTCAAGGAACAGGTAGACATCGAAGCCGCGCGGCTTGCCTCGGACAAGGCCCGCGAGCGAGGAATCCGCCTGGCCCACCAGTGCCACACACAAAGCCTGTTCGAAACCATCGAGGGATGCCTGGATGTGTGTAGCCGGGTCGACCGGCCCAACTTTGGGTTGATTTATGAACCGGCCAATCTGGCGTTGTGCGGTGAGCCCTACGGACCGGAGGCCATCGAACGGTTGGCCGAAGTGATTTTCAACGTGTACCTCCAAAACCACACCCCGGACCCCCAAGGCACACTCAAGATGGATACATGGAGTCAGGGACGGATCCCAACCACGCTCCACCGCTTCACGGACCCGGGGGGAATCGACATGCCGGCAGTTATACTGGGCCTCGAAGGCATTGACTACACCGGCAGCGTGACGCTGCACCACACCCAGCTCGATGTTGTTTCCCCGTTGGAAGCAGCCGCCGACAGTGCGGGTTTCCTCCTGGATCTGATGGCATCGGACTGACCTTGTTGAGGGATCGATCAAGTTTCCGAGCCGACCCATGACCCATATAACCCAACAACAACGAGAGCAATACCGCACCCAGGGATATTTCATTCTTGAGGGTGTCATTCCCCAGGACCAGCTCAATGGCCTGCGCAGCGAATGCGACCGGCTCGTGTTGGAAACCGACCGGGAGATGGAATCCAAGGGGATTACCTCCTATGGCATCAGCCATTACAAGCAGCGCTACTTCATCGCCAACCGGGGCAAGGAGAGCGACGTGATCGCCGCGTTCCTCTTCAGCGATCTGATGGCCGATGTTGCCAAAGCCACGCTGGGCGACAATGTGTGGCTGTTCCACGAGCAGTACGTGGTCAAGGCACCGGAAGTGGGCACCAAATTCGCCTGGCACCAGGATTCCGGATACATCGGGCACTACCACACGCCGTACCTGTCATGCTGGTGCGCCTTGGACGACATGACGCTGGAGAACGGCACCATCTATGTTCTGCCGTACGACAGGGCAGGCATGACCCCGGACGATCTGTTCGACCACACGGTGGAGGCGGAAACCAACGACAAAATCGGATACAAGGGAGACGATCCAGGCATCCCGGCCATTGTTCCGGCCGGTAGCATCGTGGTGTTCTCAAGCCGCACGTTTCACCGGTCTGGCACCAATGTCTCCAAGAACATCCGGCGCAGCTTCCTGGCCCAGTATTCCAAGGAAGTCATCATGAACAAGGACGGTACCGCGCCTTGGGGCCAGGATGTTCCCTTTATCCAGGACGGGCTGCAGATCAGGCGCGGTCTGGCGATGCTCGCCTGAGGCCGCAACCCAACACTGGTCCTCTGGCGGACGACCGATGAACACTGTCGTACTGCCTGCAAGACTCCGAATGTGCCATTGCCCCCATTCCGCATGAACGGGCAGACACATGCTGTTGGG
>JAPPAJ010000325.1 GCA_026705565.1 Caldilineaceae bacterium
CGCCGCGATTGAACGACAACCCTCTTCAACTCGATTCCGCCTTGATGACAGACGGCCAGAGCTCGTCGACCTGCCGCTCCAAGTCCTGCATGGATCCCGTGTTGGTAATCACCCGGTCCGCCTGTTGAATCTTCCACTCCTGGCTGCTCTGATTTGCCAGCCGGGCAAGTCCGTCCTGCTCCGACATCCCACGCGTCTCCTGCAGTCGTGCCAGTTGCAGTGCTTCATCCGACGCGACAACCCAAATCTGGTCGCACAACTCCCTGGACCGGCCACCCTCCAGCATCTTGATGGCTTCGATCACGACCACATCCGTGTCCGCTTCCTCAACCAGGGCCCTGCCGATCCCGCCCACGATGGGATGCAGGATTTGCTCAAGGTCACGCAGATTCGCGGGGTCGGCAAAAACCATCCGACCAAGGCGCGCCCGATCGATCTCGCCGGTGTCATCGAGAATCCCCCGTCCGAACCGTTCGACCACCGGGCCAAACCCGGCCCCGTTCGAATGCAACGCATCGCGCGTCACCAGATCCATGTCGATCGTGGTCGCGCCCCGGTCGGCCAGCAATCGCATGACCGTTGACTTGCCGGCCGCGATGTTGCCGGTGATCCCAATCACCAAGGGACGCCGTCGGGGGTTCATGCCTCGTACAGTTCGGCCAGGGCCGCCCACTTGCCGTCCGACTCGTCCTGGAGGAAACGATGTGCCTTTTGGAGCTTCCGTATGGCTTCGCCGTCCCCCGCGGCCGATGCTGCATTGAGCCGTTCCAGGACCGCCTCCAGCTTCTGGTCCAGAAGATCTATCTCCCTTTCCAGGCTGCGTTCGGTCTCCACCCGCTGCTGCTTGGCCGACTGGTTTGGAGCTGTGGTGTCCGCATCCTGCCCCTTGGACACCGGTTTTGTGTCCGGCAGGGCCCTTTGACGGCCGTTGGCGCGTTTGTTGCGCCACGCCGACCAGGAGCGGAAAACCTCCAGTGTGGACAGTTGTCCCTCCTGCCCGGGCGCAATGTGCCAAACCTGGGTGGCCAGGTTGGACACGAGGCGCTGATCATGGGACACCACCAGAATCGTGCCCCCGTACCCCTGCAACGAGGTCAACAGGGCATCATGGCTGTCGAAGTGGCTGAGAGGTTCATCCAGCACCAGAAGATTGGTGTCCTGAAGAGCCAGGTGGGCAAACATCAATCGACTCTTCTGACCGCCCGATAGGGTTCCCAAGGAGCGAAACACATCCTCGCCGCCTAGTTGGAAGGCACCCAGGTGATCCCTCACCTCCTGGTCCTTGAGATGCATCTGATCCTTGATGACGTCAAACGCCGCCTGTGCAGGATCCAACACGGAAAAGTCGTCCTGCACGTGATGCTGGGCAAAGTATCCGGGCCGTATGCTCGCGCCCATTTCGAACTCGCCCTCAACGGGCTCCAGGTGTCCAACCAGTGTCCGCAGCAGCGTGGATTTGCCGGCGCCGTTGGGACCCACGACGGCCACCCGCGCCTGACGCCTGAGTTCAAGGTCGGGCACCCGCAGGATGGGCTTGCCGGGTCCGTAACCCACCACGAGGTCGTAGGTTCGCAGCACGATGTCACCGCTTCTAACCCTGGACGGAAAGGAAAACCGCAGGGCCGGATCGGCATGGACCCGTTCCACGCCGTGCCGTTCGAGGTGCCGGGCCAGCCGGGTCTCCCGGCCGCGCGCCTGCCGGGACAGGACCCCAGCCTTGTTCCTGCGGATGAATTCCTCCGTCTTGGCCACAAACGCCTGTTGGGCCGCATACTCCCTGGCCTGCCGTTCGCGCCGGGCTGCCCGTTGCTGCCGGTACGCGGCGTGGTTGCCCTTGTATTGGGTTAGGCCATGCCGGTCCAGTTCCCAGATCCTGGTTGGCACCTGTTCCAGGAACGCGTGGTTGTGGGACACCACAACCACGCTGCCCGGCCAATCCTTCAGGGTCCGGATCAGCCACGGGAGCGAGGCTTCGTCCAGGTAGTTGGTGGGTTCGTCGAGCAACAGGAGCCGTGGCTGTTCCAGGAGAACATGGCCAAGGTGCAGCCTTGTGCGCTGGCCACCGCTCAGGTCCGACACAGGGGATTGCCAGCTGGACTCCGGGATCCTCAGGTTGGCCAACGTCTCCTCCAGGCGACTGTCCATGGTGTAGCCGCCCCGGGCTTCAAACGCAGCCTGAACCCGGGCGTAGCGTTCCAGCAGTTCCCCGTGCCGGAGGCCTGAGGTGCCCGCCTCAAGCTCGGTCGTCAGGCTCTCCAGTTGCCTGTCAAGTTCCTCCAGTTCGCGGAACGCGGAGCGAAGGAAGTCCAGCACCGGGCAGCGGATGGTACCGGGAGGCTCCTGGGCCAAATATCCGATGGTCAGCTCCCGACTGTAGGTAAGCTGTCCGTTGAAATAGTCGTCGAGCCCTCCGATGGCCCTCAGCAGAGAGGACTTGCCGCTGCCGTTCGGGCCGACCAGGCCGATGCGGTCGCCTTGGCCAATGGCGAAGTCCAGACCCGTAAAGACCAGGTCGTCGCCATACCGCTTTTCGAGGGAGCGGCCAACCACCACGCTCATGTTAATCCCAGGTGTTGTTGTGTGGTCGGGGGCAAGTGGATGAGTCTGTCACCGTTTCCGGACACACCGTACCCGTCAGCCGGCATCCCGGATCCGAGGTTGCCCGCAGCAACCGTGTGCATCGAGTTACGTAACAATATCAACTTTCGGTCGTCTTATATAAACAGGGCACCTGTACCCTGAGTCGCCGTGCTCGCATGCGGCGCGGGATTCGATCCCAAACGGACGAGTCCGGGCTGGTCAGGCTTGGCGATGGACGGGGACGGATCTGTCCCAAAATCGGAGACATGCCGAATCATGCGGACATTGTCGAGGCAAGCATCCTGATCGTTGAAGAAACCGAGGAGTCACACGATGTTGAAATCGATTGTTGCGAGACCCCTTGCCAGGGTGTTGGCCCTCGGCGCGGTGCATCTTGTACTGTCCCTGGTTGTTATGTCAACCATCGTCCTGGCGCAGTCGGGCACGACGACGTACATCATCCGATCCGGCGACAGTCTTCGCCAGATCGCCGAGGATCACGGCACCACGATTGAAGAGATCCTGGCGTTGAACCCCAGCATCTCGAACGCCAACCAAATCTACGTGGGGGCCACGATCCTGCTGCCCGGCGAGGAAGCGGAAGAGGAAGCGGATCCCGGCACAGCCACAGCCGTGTGTCCGAATTCCTACACCACGGTGGCCGGGGACACCTTCGCCTCCATTGCGGCGGCACACAATGTGGAGGCTTCCACACTGGCCCTGGTCAACAACAAGTCGGTGGTCTCATGGCTGGCGGCAGGCACGGAATTGTGTATTCCGGGCGGCACCGGCGGAACGCCGACCACCAGTACACCAATCACAACCCCGTCCACCGCACCTCGGCAGCCCACTGCATCCCAGCCGGCTGTTCCGCAGGCCGGACAGGGCGAAGGCCGCTGGTACACGATCCAACGGGGCGACTTCCTGGCCCGCATCGCACGAAGTGTCGGCTGCGCGACCAGTTACCTGGTCCAGGTCAACAACATTGCCAACCCGAGCCTGGTCTACACCGGGCAGCGCATTTGGCTTCCCGCTTCCTGCTCGGGACCGGTGCCAACCGCGCCGCGGACACCAGCACCTGCTCCGGCACCTGCTCCGGCTCCGGCTCCCGCGCCTGCACCCGCTCCGGCTCCTGCCCCAGCGCCGACACCTGTACCGGCACCGGCCCCAGCGCCCGCGCCGGCACCAGCCCCAGCTCCCGCACCCGCTCCTGCACCGGCCCCACCCCCGGCAGCGTCACCGGCTCCTCTGGCCGGCTACTACGGCGTGGGTCCGTGGACAGCGCAGTACTTCGCCAACTCCAGTCTGGACGGCGCTCCAGTGGTGACCAGGCAGGACAACCAGATTGCCTTCCACTGGCAGCAGGCCTCGCCCGGAGCCGGCATTCCCACCGACTTCAGCGTGCGCTGGACCGGCCAGTTCCAGTTCACGGGCCAGGAGTATCGGTTCATGGCGATTGCCGACGACGGCATTCGGGTCTGGGTTGACGGTCAGTTGATCATCAACGAATGGAAAGGGCAGGCCGCCACGCTGGTCTATCGAGACCATGCGCCGCGCCACGGCATACGCACTGTCCAGGTCGAGTACTTCGACGCCGCGGCCGATGCTACTGCGATTGTCAATTGGGCCGTCAAGAAGTAGCCCGCTTAGCAGTCTGACACTCTCGCCATAACACAACCCGTTCCTCACGCCTCCGGAGGAGAGACATCATGAACAGACACTTGAAACTCCCAGCCAGGTTCCTGTTGGTGTTGCTGGGCACCATCCTGAT
>JAPPAJ010000206.1 GCA_026705565.1 Caldilineaceae bacterium
TGGAACGCGGGCAGGTATTCGCCTACCGGGTCGGCAATCTGAAGACGCCCTTCCTCGAACAGCATCATGGTGGCCACGCTCACGATGGGCTTGGTCATCGAATAGATGCGGAAGATCGTGTCGGTGGCCATCGGGACATCGTTTGCCTTGTCCTGCCAGCCGAACGAGGCGAAGTGGAAGGGTTTGTCCCGGCGTGCCAGCAGAACCTGGATGCCGTTCAAGTGGCCTTTGTCGATCGCCCCCTGCATGGAGGTGTCCAGTTTGGACAGTTGCAGTGCCGAAACGTTGGCCTGTTCGGGGATGCAAAGCTGCATGGCAAGCCCGTGAAATGCTATGGGAGGGTGCGGTTGCAGCCGATCTTAGCAGGATGGTGCCCATTTGGTTCCGGATGAACAGCGTCGGCAAGGCTGCTTCGGACGACCGCGTTCAGTCATGTGGCCAAGTCTTGACGACGTGGAGACCTCATGTTGAATGCCTGCCATCAAATCCCGCGGGTGCCAGGATGGCTGCCAAAGTTCCCCATGCCCGGTTTGGCACCAGTCCAACCCGTTCCATGTCCATCATGTCTGGAATGTGTACTCCAATAGGCATGGTGGTGTCGTTGCCTTGACACGACACTTCCAGCCACTGGAAGCGGAACCACCTATAATCCGCCCAAAATCAACTGGCGCAGATGTGCGCGGAACACGATGCAACCGATTCATGGCGAGGGTTATGTGGCGGACCTGATTCGCCATCTGTGCCGCAATCCCCACGAAACCGAATGGCTCGAGTTCAAGGAGAGCAACGCTAGGCCGGACCAAATCGGAGTGACGGTGTCGGCTTTGGCAAACGGTGCTGCCTTGGCGGATCGGCGCGTGGCCTACATGGTCTGGGGCATTGCAGACATCGACCAAACGATTGTTGGAACGAGTTTCAGGCCGGGTGAGACGCGGGTGGGCAACGAGGAGTTCAAGCCATGGTTGAACCGCAGCCTCAATCCAACGACCGGCCTGAGGTTTCATGAGACTGCAATTGATGGCAAGCCCGTGGTCGTTTTGGAGGTAGAGCGTGCTAGTCATCGACCGGTTGCCTTCAAGGGCACGGGGTTTGTGCGTATTGGCAGCACAAACAGAAAGCTCAAGGATCATCCGGAAGAAGAACGGCGTCTATGGGAGGTGTTGAATCGTTCGAGATTCGAAGAAGGAATAGCCTTGGACGGATTGGTCAGTGATGATCTATGGGCACTATTGGACGTTGAGGCCTACTTCAACCTGTTGGAACGGCCCAGGCCATTCAACGTTGAAACCAATCTTGAGTATCTTGAACGGGATCAGATTGTCCGGCCGGACGCGACCGGACGTTGGGAAGTGACAAATGCCGGTGCATTGCTGTTTGCCAAGGATCTTGCCCCGTTCTCCCGGTTGCGGGAAAAAAGTGTGCGCATCATCCAATATGGCAACTCGTCCCGCCTCCATACCCGCCGGGAATTGGAATTCAGTCGCGGCTATGCCTCGGCCTTTCACGAAATGGTCCGGTTCATCATGGCTCTGCTTCCCGCGGATGAAGTGGTGGAAGGCGGATTACGACGTTCCGTCCTCATGTATCCGGAAATCGCCGTGAGGGAACTGTTGGCAAACATGCTTGTCCATCAGGACTTCAGCGTTACCGGGGCTCGACCCATGGTGGAAATATTTGAACGATGGGTTGAGTTCACAAATCCGGGCAAACCCTTGGTTGACACGCATCGGTTCGTCGACATGCCACCTCGGACGCGCAACGCCGGGTTGGCATCCCTGATGCGCCGGTTCGGAATTTGCGAGGAGCAGGGAAGTGGCATCGACAAGGTGATCGATGCGATTGAGTCCCATTTGCTTCCCGCCCCCCGGTTTGACAATCCGGGCCCATTCACCAAAGTAACGTTGTTTGGTCCCAGGAAGTGGTCGGACATGACCTCGGACGATCGCGTGTGGGCATGCTACCTGCATGCCTCGCTTCGGTATCTGGCTGCTCAACCCGTCAACAATCAATCGGTTCGGGAGCGGTTTGGGTTGGGGCCCAGCGATGGCGCGCGGGTTTCCAAGCTGTTGCGGGATGCAGTGGAGAACGGTTTGCTGTGTATCAGGGATCCGGGCACGGGTTATCGGACCCGGTCGTATCTGCCATGGTGGGCAGCCAACGGCAACGGGGCGTTCCCGGTGCCCGGCTGACTGCCCGTTGGTACCGTACCGGGCCTGTTCGCGGAGGGAGTAGTTGCATGACCGTGTACGGATGAAGCAGCCACAGGTTGGGGACGGGTGCTTCGCGATGTCCGCTTAATCGGTGTGCCAACACAGTGGGATAGACTCTGCCTCCACTGGCAGGTTCCACAGACGCTGTACCGCTTCAGGCGCTCCCAAACCGGTGCAGCCTGGCTGGGCGGTACAGGGAATGGCCAGCCCCGCCGATTTCATGTGTTTGGAGACCGTCTTCCGTGCGCCCCAACATCCTTGTGTTCATGACGGACCAGGAACAGGCCGACGTGGTTTCGCCGGCCCATCCCTGCATTACGCCCCGCGCGGAACGGTTTGCGTCCGAAGGCATCACCTTTGCGTCGACGTACGCCCCCACCGCCCACTGCTGTCCATCGCGCGCCACCTTCTTCACCGGTCTGTATCCCAGTCGGCACGGGATCCACAACAACGTCAACACCAGCACTGCCATCAACCTCGGCTTGAACGAAGGGGTTGAAACGTTTTCGGAGCGATTGCGGGAGAGCGGATACCGCATGCCGTTCAGCGGGAAGTGGCATGTGTCCGCCCACGAATCCGCGGCGGATCGCGGCTGGGACGAACTGGCGCCTTCCACACCGGTCAAGACCTCCGGCCGGCCCGTGCCCAAGGATGTGGACCGGTGGGCGGGTTTGGCTTACGAAGAGAAGCTTCCGCCACGGGTACCGGGACATGTTCAACGCCCGGGCTGGGGGGATTTCGAGGTGTACCGAACCCTGGAGGACACGGGTGCCAAGGCCTACGAGGGCCTTTCGGACTACCGGGTTGTCAGCCGGGCCGTGGATTGGCTGCACAACGAGGCCGCCAGGGAGGAAACGCCCTGGATGATGTGGGTTGGCCCCATCGGACCGCACGATCCCTTTAACGTCCCCAGGCGCTACCGGGACATGTACGACGCAGCCGGCATCGAGTTGCCGGCAAGCTACGGAGACAGCCTGCGCGACAAGCCGGCCATATACCAGCGGCAGCGCAGGCAGCTGTGGGATCAACTGACCCCCGACGAGGTCCGGGACTCGATTGCCCATTATTGGGCCTACTGCACGCTGGAAGACGCCCTGTTCGGCGAGGTGCTCGACGCCCTGGAGGCAACGGGACAGGCCGACGACACCCTGGTTCTGTTCATGTCGGACCATGGCGATTACTGCGGTGCCCACGGCCTGTATCTCAAGGGGATTCCCGCCTTCCGGGAGGCGTACCATGTGCCTTGCATCGCGCGCTGGCCCAACGGCATCCGCAACCCGGGCAGAAGCGTGGATCGGCTTGTGTCCATGGCCGACTTTGCCCCCACGTTTCTGGACTTGGCCGGGGTGTCCAGTGACCAGCGACACACGGGAGCAAGTTTGGTGTCGTTTCTTGAGGACAGGGATCCCGACAACTGGCGTACCCATCTGTGCACCCAGCTGAATGGAGTCGAGCTGTACTACACCCAACGGGCTGTCTTCAGCGACCGGTTCAAGTATGTGTTCAACGGGTTTGACTTCGACGAGTTCTACGACCTGGAAAAGGACCCGCACGAGATGGTAAACCGGATTGACGACCCTTCATACGAGGAGGTGCGCAAGGATTTGATCAAACACCTTTGGGAGTTCGCCCAGCAGGAGGACGATCACATCTTCAACCCATACGGCACGGTGGCGTTGCTGCCGTACGGCCCCACCCTGGCCAATGCAGATGACTGAGCGGCAGGGCCTACGGCGTTGCCGACCCAAGGTCCGGCCAGGTCCTGGCCGGTTCGACTTCGGGCACATTGCGGTTGTCGTGCCGTTATCGAATGTGCCGGCGGACCTGTCCGTGGCATCGAGACAAGATCGGGAAGTAGCCCGGAAGGAACTTGAGCATGAACGGGGATGAACGATATCTGTTTGACCTGCAGGGGTTTCTGGTGGTGGAAGACGCCCTGGATGCCAACCAGCTGACCGCATTGAACGATATCCTGGATCGGCGCGTCGAGGACGAGGTCGCTGCGGAAGACCACACACATCGGTTTCTGGACCTGTTGGCCAGGCTCCGCTGGGCCCGCTCGAGCGGCAGCTCGGCGCCGCGCTCGAAGAA
>JAPPAJ010000329.1 GCA_026705565.1 Caldilineaceae bacterium
TCCGGTTGCAGCCGGCCGCAGGCTCCGAGATGCCCTACGTGCAGTGGCTGGACAGCGCCAGCGGACAGTGGCGGGATTTTCGGAATGACCTCAAACAAGAAGGTCAAGTCGAAGGTCAAATCGAAGGTCAAATCGAAATCCTGGTGCAGGCCTTGGACATGTGTCTGCCCCACTTGGACGATGCGGATCGGGAACGCATTGTGGATTCATGGGTCACAGCCGGCATACCGGACCACATGCTTCACCGGATCATGAAGGCTGGACAGGCACCGGATGAGTGGGAAGCCATTCTGGACGTGACGGAACCCAAACCCCCATCCTACCGGGAACCACTCTAATACCAATCCAGCATGATCAAGGCGCTTCAGAGGCCACAGGCAGGTTGGTCAGGGCCTTCCGGATCCAACTCCAGCTGCACAGTTGGCGCACCCGCTCCGGATCCGCCTGCCAGGCCCGCAGGATGGGCTCCAGGGCCTCCTGCTTGGCCTGCAGGGTCGGATAGACCCGGCCCTCGAGGGCCCGCCGCAGTTCCCGGAAGAAGCGCTCGACCGGGTTCAGTTCGGGGGCGTAGGGCGGCTGCACCACTTGGGGCGCGTCCACGGCCTGCATCTCCTCCCCCCGATGGCCGCCGGCCCCGTCCCAGACCCAGCCGGCGATCGCCGGCTCCTTTGCCCATATCCCCCAGATGCGGGCCATCTCCTCCCCCTTCATGTTCTTCTGCCAAGCCCACCACAGCCGTCCCGTCATGGGATCGATGGCGACCGCCACATAGAGGTACTTCCAGCCAATCTGCACCGCCTGGGAGACCGCCACCCCGCGCGGCGCCCACACCTGGCGCACTGGGCCGCGCAGCCCCACGCGCATCTCGTCGCCCCACACGATCCCCTGCCCCGCCTGCAGCCCGGCCGCCTTCAACTGTGCCTTGAGCCCCCCTTTTTCCAGGCTTCCTGGGCCTGGGGGTCGGCTTGCGTGTGGAGGGGCCGCGGCCGCTTGAGCCGGATCCCCAGCCGCGGCAGCAAGGTGTACAGGCTGCCCACGGTATAGACCACCCCGAACCGCGCCTCGATCCAGTCCCGCACCGCGGACGCCGTCGCAAACACCCCCTGAGCGGCTTCCGCCACCAGCTGCTGTTCCTGCGCCGGCGTCAGGTAGGAGGGCTTGCCCGGACCGCCCCGCCGGTGGGACCGCACCGCGGTCAGGCCCCCTTCCCGGTACCACTGCAGCCACCGGTGCACACTGCGCAACCCCACGCCCACCGCGCCCGCCACCGCCGCCGGGGACTCGCCCCGGCGCAGCAGCCACAGGGCATGCAGCCGCGTGCGCACTTCCATCACGGCTTCGGCCCGGTACCGCGCATGCAGGGCCGCCTCGCTATCCTCGGCGGCCCACGCGACCGCGATCTTGCGGGCCATGGGCCCCTCCCGCCAAGTGGCATCCTTTCAATGCCACTACTATACTGGTTTGGTATAAGTCGGACTTTGTACAACTTTGAGCGGTGTGTTGCAGGGATAGCCCCGTTGGTACTCAGCCGGTGCAGTAGTAAGAACTCCCGGAGCCGGTGCAGGACCTGGAAACCCGGGCCCGGCTGCAGGTGCCGGACGATGGCCAGCTTCCAGTCCGTGGCCGTCTGTACCCAAGTCCCCAGCTGGGGATCGGCGTAGACGGCATCCGCCCAGAGCCGCCGCAGACGGGAGAAGCGGTGCCTCAGTCGGGCCAAGACCAACCGGACCTTTCCCAGTCCTGGAGGTCGGTGGGATGCACCACCGCGTCCATGCCCGACCCCGCCGGAGGTACTGCGCGCACCTGTTCCGGCAATATGAAGTTTTGTTGCACTGCTAGGTAGCCGCCCTACGCGCCCGCGTTGAATCCGGTGGAACGGTTCTTCCAGGAGTTGCACTGCGCGTTGGCGGGACGCGTGTATGCTTCGTTGGTTGGTTAAGCAGGAGGCGCTGGCGGCCATCCTGTAGACGTGGCAGGCCGATCCGGTCCGGGTATGCGACCTGGGTGGCTGGCTAGGTCTGGGAAATCCTGACGGCTCTGCCCTCGGATACTCATGTCGCACTACCCTAGTCCATTGTTTATTGCACCTCAGTTGGGTTTTCCGCTGACCGCGGATCCCAGGAGACGTTTTGCCATGCGCCTGCCCTTGGTTGTCTGGTTGCTCCCGTGCTTGCTGCTGTCGGCC
This sequence comes from Caldilineaceae bacterium, assembly GCA_026705565.1. Classification (GTDB taxonomy): domain Bacteria; phylum Chloroflexota; class Anaerolineae; order Caldilineales; family Caldilineaceae; genus Bin34. The sequence goes on from JAPPAJ010000329.1 coordinate 2,186, forward strand.
TGCGTCGCGCCTTTGCAGGACCGTGCCGTGCCGGCCCCGTACGTGTCGATGGCCGGCACCCGGCACGATGCATCCACCGGCCGTGCAGATGTGTTGGCTGCGTCGCCTGATTCGTCTGCCCTTGATGCGCCTGTGCTCCGGAAGCACCCGCGCTCCGACACCGGTGACATCCTCGTGGAACCGCCGTTCGATGGTTCTCCGCTGAAGAAGCAGTTGCATCAAACCGACGAGGCACACGTGGTGCCCTCAAGGGCACCTAGGGAGGGTCTCCAGGGGCCGATCGGACGCGGTGCCCTTCAATCACAGTCCAATGGCTACGAACTCGGTGACTTGGGGGTCCCCAATTGGGACAGTGTTTCGATATGGCGCACCGGAAGTGTGGTCGGAAACGGTTGCGGGATGGGGGCCGCTCAGAATGGCGGACATGCAGATGGGGATGTCCTCCGCGCTCCTTGCCTGTTTGTCAGTGCCGAATCCTCTTCGGTCGCGGCCGACCTGCACACCGGCACGGGGTTTTTCTCGGTCAGTGCCGGGGGCAATCACACCTGTGGTGTGCAGGCCAACGAAACTGTTCAATGCTGGGGTTGGAACAGCTATGGCCAGGCGACGCCACCGGACGGGCAGTTCGTCGCGGTCAGTGCTGGCGAAGACCACACCTGCGGCGTACAAACCGACAACACTGTTCAATGCTGGGGTTGGAACAGTGTTGGCCAGGCGACGCCACCAAATGGACGGTTCGTCGCCGTCAGCGCCGGGACATTCCACACCTGCGGTGTGCGGACCGACAACGCCGTCCAGTGCTGGGGGCGAGACCAGTACGGTCAAACGACACCGCCGGCCGGGCGGTTTGTCGCCGTCAGCGCCGGGCATGCCCACACCTGTGGCGTACGGATCGACAACGCCGTCCAGTGCTGGGGTGACAATGAATTCGGGCAAGTGACACCACCGGGCGGACAGTTCGTCTCCGTCAGTGCTGGAGACGCCCACACCTGTGGCGTACAGACCGACAACACCGTTCAATGCTGGGGTTGGGCCGGTGATGGCCAGGCGACGCCGCCAAGGGGACCGTTCATCGCCGTCAGCGCTGGAGAAGCCCATACCTGCGGGATGCGGACCGACAACACCGTCCAATGTTGGGGAGACAACGGGTACGGCCAGGCGGCACCATCGACGGTTGCGGGTGCATCCGCGTCGTCGGACACTTCGTTCGCGTCCCTGCACACAGCGGCAGGCTACGGGGATGCACAGACCGTTGCCCACCTGCTGGCGAACGGTGCGGATCCCGATGCGACGGACGGCAACGGTGAGACGGCCCTGCACCACACGGCGCGGTATGGACATGTCCCCGTGGCCGACCGGCTGCTCGAGCACGGCGCGGACCCGGATGTGGTCAACGCCCATGGAAGTACGCCGCTGCATCTGGCCGCCTGGTTCGGACACCATCATGTAGTGTCACGGTTGCTCACATATGGCGCAGTGTTGGATACCGTGGACAGTTGGGGCAATACACCCCTGGACAACGCCGTTGTGCAGGGCCACATCCAGGTGGCGAAGCTGATCGAGCGTGCTGCGGCTCCGGCACCATCAGACGGGCCGTTGACCTCCGTTGATGCCGGGAGGCACCATACCTGCGGTATGCGGGCCGACGATACCGTCCAGTGCTGGGGTTGGAACACGCTAGGCCAGGCGACACCACCGGATGGGAAATTCGTCTCCGTCAGTGCCGGGGGTCTGCACACCTGCGGGGTCCGGGTGGAAGGCACCGTTGAGTGCTGGGGTTCGAATGAAGACGGCCGGGCCACGCCGCCGGCCGGGCAGTTCATCTCCGTCAGCGCCGGGCATGCCCACACGTGCGGTGTGCGGGCAAACGGCACCCTGCAATGCTGGGGACGGGACGACCAGGGCCAGGCGACACCGCCGGCCGGAAAGTTTGTCTCCGTCAGTGCCGGGGGTATACACACCTGCGGCATGCGGGCCGACGACACCGTTCAGTGCTGGGGTTGGAACCTCCATGGCCAGGCGATGTCGCCGGGCGGACAGTTCGCCTCCGTCAGCGCCGGAAATTTCCACACGTGTGGGATACGG
>JAPPAJ010000016.1 GCA_026705565.1 Caldilineaceae bacterium
GTTGGTAAGTGGTGACGTTTTATCTGGAGCCGACATGCAACATCAGGCAGAAGCGATTTTTCGCGAACATGGTGGCCAGCTTCGTATGAGCGAGGCCCTCAGCAACGGGATCACATCCTATACCCTGTACGCACTAAGGGACCGGGGTGCTGTCGAGCCGATCAGCCGAGGCATCTACCGGCTGACAGAACTGCCCCCCCTCAGCGACCCGGACCTGGTCACGGTGAGCCTACGCTATCCCAATGCCGTCATCTGCCTGATCTCTGCACTAGCCTTCCACGACATTACGACACAGATCCCTCACAAAGTGTCCGTGGCAGTACCTCGGCAGGCGCGCCTGCCGTCACTCGACTATCCTCCTGTCCAAGCCCACCGGTTCTCAACAGCAAGCTACGAAACCGGTATCGAAACGCATCGAATCGATGGTGCTAAGGTCAAGGTCTACAACCGCGAGAAGACGCTGGTCGACTGCTTCAAGTTCCGCAACCGGATCGGCATGGACGTGGTGCTGGAAGCACTGCGGCTCTACCGGAAGCGCAACAGACTCGATGTCGGCGCGCTGCTTGGGTACGCCAGAACCTGCCGAGTGGAAAGGGTGATGTGGCCCTATCTGGAAGCTACCCTGTGACGACTCCGCGCAATGTGCCAGCGTCCATTCGGCAGCGCCTCCTCAACCAAGCCAAGAAAGACTTCCGACCCTTCCAAGAGTTGCTGCTGTACTTCACCATGGAGCGGTTCCTGTACCGGTTGTCCCAATCCAAACACGCCGACCAGTTCATCCTCAAAGGGGCATTGATGCTGCAGGTGTGGTGTTCGCTGAACCCACGTCCGACCAAGGATATCGACCTGCTCGGAAGAACATCCCTTGGGGTCACCGACATCGTGGCGCAAATCCGGGATATTCTGACCGTAGACGTGCAACCGGATGGTCTGGTCTTCCACCCGAACACCATCCAGACCGAGTCTATAACCGAAGATGCCCAATACGAGGGCACCAGAATTCGATTCCAGGCGACGCTCTGCAAGGCACAAATTCGCGCGCAAATCGACATCGGCTTTGGAGACGTTGTGCATCCGGAACTGGTTACTACGGACCTCCCTGTGATATTGAATCTCCCGGCACCGCGAATGCTCTGCTACTCTCAAGAGAGTGCCATCGCGGAAAAATTCGAAGCCATGGTCAAGTTGGACACGTTGAACAGCCGGATGAAAGACTTCTACGACATCTGGCTGCTGTCCCGCCAGTTCAACTTCGATGGACCTGAACTGGCCAAGGCCATAGGGCTCACCTTCAAGCAGCGTGGTACTCCGCTACCTCGGAAGGTCGAGGCATTAACCAAGCCCTTCGTCGACGACAAGCAGCCCCAATGGTCGGCATTCCACAACCGGCTCCAGCAGAAGCATGTGCCAGCCTCGTTTGCGGACATCGTGGCATCGATCGCCGAGTTTCTGTCCCCAGTCATCGCGGCTATCACCTCCGGCGGCTCCGGTCCGACGCGTTGGAGGGCCCCTGGACCCTGGACCTAACCCCATTCACTCCAAGTTCCCAGTTATCGCTCTCCGACTGCAGTTCCGACACAACACCTCGGATCAGTCCCTGTCTGTAGGGGATTGCCATCCCGCCGTTTGGATATGGATACCGCGGCTGGCTGCGCATCAACAGGAGGGATGCGGGTCGAATGTAAGATTCGCTCCGGCTGGACACGTCCCGGCCCGGGCCGCCCGGACCTCCTCCGGTGGCACCGCCCAGCGTGCCTTGGGCCCGACCCGCACACCAAACTTTCCAACCCGGCGCCTCGCACGCCGACACACAAGGAGCTCCGCCCCGCATGTACAGTCGCATCACCCGCAGCGGTCTTCGCATCGACGAACGGTTGGATCACCTGGTCAGGAATGAAATCGCGCCGGGAACTGGCATCGACCCGGACGCGTTCTGGGCTTTCCTGGCTGCCATCGTTCGCGATCTGGCTCCCCTGAACCGAACACTCCTTGAACAGAGGAACGATCTTCAACAACGAATCGATCAATGGTGCAGCAAGGGCTTCCCGGCCGATGAACAGAGGGAGTTCCTTGAGGAAATCGGCTATTTGGAGCCGGAAACCGACGACTATGCGGTCGCCACTGCCGACGTGGATCCGGAAATCGCAAGCATGCCGGGCCCGCAGCTGGTGGTGCCGGTGGACAACGCCCGCTATGCCCTGAACGCGGCCAACGCCCGCTGGGGCAGCCTGTACGACGCCCTGTACGGCACCAACGTCATACCGGAGGCAGAAGGACTGGAGAAGGGCGCCGAATACAACCCGGCCCGGGGCGAGGCGGTGGTGGCCTGGGCAGAGCAGTTCCTGGACAAGGCCTTCCCCTTGAAGAAGGGTTCCCACAGGGATGTCCACAACTACCGGCTCGGTTCGGCTGGCGATACCGTGGCGTTGGAAGCCGTCCTGGAGAATGGAGAACACACATCGCTGGCGGATCCAACCCAGTTCAAGGGGTTCGTATCCGACGGCGAAGCGTTGCGGACCGTGCTCCTGGCCCACAACAGCCTGCATGTGGAGCTGCAGATTGACCCGGCACATCCGGTCGGCAAGCTGCACCGGGCCGGGGTGAAGGACGTGGTGCTGGAATCGGCGGTCACCACCATCCAGGACATGGAGGATTCGGTTGCCGCCGTGGACTGCGAGGACAAGATCAAGGTCTACCGCAACTGGACCGGCATCATGAAGGGGGACCTGGAGGCAACCTTCGAGAAGGAAGGCCGCCTCATGACGCGCCGGCTCAATCCGGATCGCCACTATACGGCGCCCGACGGCTCGGCGCTGACACTGCCCGGACGCAGTCTGCTGCTGGTCAGGAATGTGGGCCTTCACATGTACACGGACTGCGTCACCAACGAATCGGGCAGCGCCATCCCGGAGGGATTCCTGGACCTGATGGTCAGCGGCCTGGCGGCCCTGCACGACCTGAAGGGTTCCGGTGCCTTCCGCAACTCCCGCGCGGGCAGCATCTACATGGTCAAGCCCAAGCTGCACGGCACGGCGGAAGTGGCCGCAACCATCACGCTGTGCGGCCGGGTCGAGGAAGCCCTGAACCTCCCGGCCAACACCATCAAGCTGGGGATCATGGACGAGGAGAGGCGCACCACGGTGAACCTTCTCAACGCGGTCGCCGAGGCACGGGAGCGGCTGGTCTTCATCAACACCGGCTTCCTGGATCGGACCGGAGACGAAATCCACACCTCGATGCATGCCGGGCCCATGCTGCCGAAGGCACGCATCCGGGAACAATCCTGGCTGTCCGCCTACGAGGACTGGAACGTGGATGCGGGGTTGATGGCAGGACTGCAGGGCCGGGCCCAGATCGGCAAGGGCATGTGGACCATGCCCGACGAAATGGCCGACATGCTCGAGCAAAAGCGCGGCCACCCGGAAGCCGGTGCCACAACCGCCTGGGTCCCGTCACCGACAGCTGCCACGCTGCACGCCCTGCACTACCACGTCGTGGACGTCGCCGGCAAGCAGGAGGAATTGGCGAGTCGCGCCCGGGCCTCGCTCAATCACATCCTGACGCCGCCCTTGATGTCGGACGCGCCCGACAAGGAGGCAATTCAACAGGAACTGGACAACAACGCCCAGGGCATCCTCGGCTACGTCGTCCATTGGATTGACCAGGGGGTCGGCTGCTCCAAGGTGCCGGATATCAACGGCATTGGCCTGATGGAGGATCGGGCCACGCTTCGCATCACCAGCCAGCACATCGCGAACTGGCTGCGACACGGCATCACCAATCCCGAACAGGTACGCGAAACGTTCCTGCGGATGGCGGCGGTGGTGGACGGCCAGAACGAGAACAAGCCGGGCTACACGCCCATGTCCGCCGATCCGGAAGGCAGCCAGGCCTTCCAGGCGGCTCTGGAGCTGGTCTTTCAGGGAACGTCCCTGCCCAACGGCTACACGGAACCGATCCTGCACGCGCGCCGGCGGGCCCGAAAGAATCAGCTGGCCATGGGCATGAACTGAAGGCATCCCTTGGGACTTATATACCTGACTACGCAGTCGGCATACCTTGTTCACGGGTCCTTGAGGATCCCAATGGATCGCCTCTCGCCGTGCAGATGCCCCTGTCCCGCGGGCCGAAACGGGCACGGAACGGAAGCCCCGCCCGCGCCAAGATGTTGAGGGCCGCATTGTGGTCGGCGTTGGCACGGAACCCGCAGGCCCCGCACGCGAACACCGCCTGCGACGGCCGGTTTGACTTGTC
>JAPPAJ010000018.1 GCA_026705565.1 Caldilineaceae bacterium
CATGTCAACGCCTGCATCATCAAGGGACAGCTCCTGGCCCTGCCCAACGACGGGGCGCCGGAAGGCATCTGGTACAACGCCGATCTGTATGACGCAGCCGGGTTGCCCTACCCCGACTGGGACACCACCTGGTCCGACATGTCGGCCGCCGGAACCGCCTTGACCCAAGTCGACGGATCCATTACCACGCACTACGGCGTTGGTCATCCCAATTGGCTGGGCACCATCTGGAGCAACGGGGGCGAAATCCTCAACGAGGACGGTACGCAGTGTCTGCTGGACAGCGACGAAGCCATTGAGGCCCTGGAATGGATGCAGGGTCTGGTGGTCGACGACGGCAGCGCCCCCGGACCCGAAGCCCTGAGCGAGCTCGGAATGTTCGATCGCTTCACGTCCGGAACGCTCGGTTCCTTCTGGTGCGTGCGCGGCTGCCTGGGTGGCCTCCGTTCCATTGAGGACTTCCAGTTCGACGCCGCACCGCTGCCCCTCAGCAACAACGGCAGTCGCCTGACCCGCCTGCTGATCGGTTGGACTTCAATCTGGTCCGGCTCAGAGGTGCCGGACGAGGCCTACCTCTTGGCCGCCTGGATCTGCAGCCCCGAAGGGCAGCGCCTGCGCATCAGCCGGGGATACGCCCACCCGTCCCGCAAGTCACTGGTGGAGCAGGACTGGTACAAGAACTACGAATGCGAACGGTGCAACAGCCACGCGGTCAACAACGTCTTCCCCGAAATGCTGCTCAGGGGCGAGGGCCGTGCCTGGCCAGCGCATCCCAATGAATCCGAAATCGTGCAGGCGATTACCACCGGCCTGGATTCCCTGTGGGACGGCTCCAAGCCCGCCGCCCAACTGGCCGCCGACCTGACTGCGGAAATCAACGGGATCATCGGCTGACCCCGTTCCGCATCCATCCATGCCCTGCGCGGGAGAAGTGGCCGCACAATCGTTGTGCGGCCACTCTTTGCTCCCCATGACCCGCCATCCATGATCCCGCCATCCAGCCCGATGAGGCGACGCGAGGAGCGGGATGGCTGGCTTTTCGCGTCGCCTTGGCTCCTGGGGTTCCTGCTCTTCACGGTAGGTCCCATGATCGCATCCGCCTTCTTTGCCTTCACGGAATACGATGTGCTCACCCAGCCCAAGTGGGTGGGCTGGGCCAACTTCGACAAGGCCCTGACCGACGATCCCAAGGTGGGACAGGCCCTCAAGGTCACCTCCATTTATGCGGGGGTCAGCGTTCCGCTGCAGATTCTGCTGGGTCTGTGCGTAGCGCTGCTGCTCAACACCCAGATTCGGGGACTCCAGTTCTATCGCACCGTGTACTACCTGCCGTCGGTGCTGTCCGGTGTGGCGGTGGCACTGCTGTGGCGCTGGATCTACGCCCCGAACTTCGGCCTCATCAACTCCTTTCTCGCCCGTTTCGACATTGTGGGGCCCGGATGGCTGGGCGACAAGGACTGGGCTCTCACATCGATGATCGGCATGTCCCTCTGGCATGTGGGGGGCGGCATCGTCATCTACCTGGCAGGCCTGCAGGGGGTACCATCCGAACTGTATGAGGCGGTGCGCGTGGACGGGGCGGGACGCGGAGCCGCCTTCTGGCACATCACGCTGCCCATGATCACGCCGGTGCTGTTCTACAACCTGGTCATTGGCATCATCACGGCCCTGCAAATCTTTACCCAGGCTCTCATCATGACGAACGGAGGGCCCCACGAAGCCACACTGTTCATCGTGCTGTACCTGTATCGGAACGCCTTCCAATTCTTCAAGATGGGCTATGCCTCCGTGCTGGCCTGGATTCTGTTTGCCTACATCCTGGTCCTGACCCTGCTGGTGTACCGCTCCTCGGGCTTCTGGGTGTTCTACGCCGGTGAACTGAAGTCGCGCTGAAGCTCCGCGATGACCGTCTCGGCACATGACAACCGGCAGCGGCTTCCCGCATGGGAGGCTGCACTGTCGCACCTCGTCCTGGTGGCCGGGGGATTTTTCCTCATGATCCCGCTGGCCTGGATGTTGTCCACCTCGCTCAAGAGCCTGGGGACCGTCATGTCCCTGCCCCCGGAATGGATTCCCCGGACGTTCCACTGGGAGAACTATGCCGACATCTTCCGGCTGGTGCCCTTTGGCCGGTACGTGTGGAACACGGTGGTCATCACCCTGCTGGATGTCGTGGGCAAAATCGTGTCCTGTTCGCTGGTGGCCTTTGCCTTTGCCCGCCTGCGCTGGCGCGGCCGGGAAGTCCTGTTCCTGATCATGCTGGCCACGATGATGCTGCCGCCCCAGGTGACGATGATTCCCCAGTTCGTGGTCTTCAAGCACATGGAGCTGATCGACACCATTGTGCCGCTGGTGCTGCCCAACTGGCTGGGGGGACCATTCCTGACCTTCCTGCTGCGCCAGTTTTTCATGTCGATCCCGCTGGATCTGGACGATGCCGCCCGCATCGACGGCGCGTCCAACTTCGGCATCTACTGGCGTGTCGTATTGCCCTTGTCCAAGCCGGCCTTGGCGGCGGTGGCGATCTTCATGTTCAACGGATCCTGGAACGACTTCTTCGGACCGTTGATTTACCTGCACTCCCGCGACAAATACACCATCGCCCTGGGTTTGCGATCGTTTCAGGATCAGAACTACACGGAGTGGCACCTGCTGATGGCGGCGTCGCTGGTGGCGATGCTGCCGGTGGTGCTCATCTTCTTCTTTGCCCAGAAGTACTTTATTCAGGGCATCGTGTTTACGGGTGTCAAGGGCTGAGAACGGTGCCGGTCCGACCCGCCATCAACCGGCTTTGGACACGGCTGCCCCTGCCTGTGCCGACTGACAGGCAGGGGTTGTTGTGACGGGGAGACCTTTCAACTGGACAGCCGGGGAGGTATGGGATGGTTGGAATCCCACCACGCAACCCCGCCATATGCAGGAATCGCGCGCGCCAACTCCGAGAACCCCCCGGCAGCCCGTTTGTCGTTCGAAATCACAATGCGGTCCCCGTATTCGAGAGCGGCAACAACCAGATGCAAGTCCTTGTTGAGATTGGGCAGTCGTTCAGGTGGCAGACCGCAACCGGCAAGTGCTTCCACATGGCTGGCCAGTTGCAGCGTGACCGGCCGAATCTTGCCTCGGCTGCTCATCGCAGTCCACCAGGTCCGAGCAAACCGGGATGCATGCCTGTCCCACTCGGAACGGGCCTCCTCGGACAACAGGACCCGATGGCAGACCGTGAGAATCGTTTGCAGCACATCTCGAAGGTTGCTTGCATGTCCTTCCGAGTGTCCCGCTACACCCAGAATGTCGGCATCGACCACCAGCAGCAAGGATCCCGGATTGTCACCCATGGCTGCCGGCGGCATCCAAGTACTGGCGCTGGGCTGACATCTCCACATCCAGGAAGTCCACGGGCCAATCGCCAAAGGAACCATCCTTCTCAACGTCGGCTTGACGGATTAGGGAATGACCCTGTTCGTCAAGTGAAAACCAATTCAGACTCACCTTTGTGGGATCAATACGGCCTTGGGCCACCATGGTCTGAACTCCCAAAAGCAACAACTCACTGTGCGTCTCCATGATGACCCGCACCCCACGATCCACGGCATCCACGATGACTTCGGCCAACTTGTGAATCCCTCTTGGATGCAGGTGCAACTCTGGTTGCTCCATTATCACCAAGTGGTGGGGGCGGGCTGCCCGCAAAGCCGCAAGGATGGGCATAACCTGGGACAGGCCAAGTCCCACGTCTGCTAAATTTACCCGATCAGTAAATCCATGGCCCTCACCTGGAAGATAACGGCCCACCAATACTTGGAGCGACGTATCATCTACTGTTCTAACCGACACCCCTTTCGCCAACCTTAGCGCGCGAAGATCCTGTTCCAAGGCATCCAACTTACTGCTGTCAGGACCCCAATGGTGGAGTATGCTGGCCAGATATGAGTGCAAGGGGCCTGGATAGTGCTCGCTAACAGGCATGAGTCGATATGTACGTGCCGATTCCGGATCGCGGAGGCCAGGAATGTAAAGAATATTGGTGAGGAGGAGGCCCAATTGTTGATTGAATGACACATCACGCACCAAACTCACATAGCCTCCGTTCGCAACTACCAACTTCAAATCAAGAAAACATCGAGACGGTTCGACCCATACCTGCATGCCAGGGCAAACGCAAAGTCGCGCGGGGCGGGTGCATCGGAGCGATGAAGGGCCTG
>JAPPAJ010000372.1 GCA_026705565.1 Caldilineaceae bacterium
TTGGCGCGCACGCGTTCGAGGGGGGGGGTGCGGGCGCCGCCGGTGCCGGTGCCGCGGCCTGCCTTGGCGCCGGTCAGCTCGAGCGTGTCCCGCAGGACTTCCAGAACGGTCTGCCGGGGTTCGCACAGGAACGCCTTCGGCTCCCCGTTGATGGTGGTGTTGACGACGGTCTTCTTGCTCACGAAATCAGTTCTCCTCCGAGGCCCGGACACGGGCCGGTTGGGCTAAGGCGGTGGTTCTTGGGAATTAGCTGCGGGCTCGGTCGACGGCAATCTGCATGGCGCGTCGGGTGAGCACGTTGGACAAGTGCTTGCGCTGGGCGACGGTGCCCCGCATGTCGCTGATGGGCCGGGCGGCCTGTTCGGCAAGGCGTCCGACCTCGGTGATGAGGGCTTCCGACAGTGCCTGGCCGGCCATGGCGTCGCTGCACTCCTGTACAAACAGGGGGGTCGGGGCCACGGCGCCCAGGGAGACGCGGCCCTCGACGATCGTGTCGCCGTCCAGGACCACCGACACGCCGGAGCCGACCACGGCGATGTCCATTTCGTTGCGCGGAATGAACCGCAGGTAGCCGGCGCCGAAACCGGCCGGAGGCGTCGGGAGCGAGAGGCTGACCAGCAGTTCGCCGACATCCAGGACAGTGCTGCCCGGAGCGGTGCAGAAGTCCTCGACCGGCACCGAGCGGTTGCCGTTGGGGCCGAAGATGTTGGCGACGGCCTTGTGGGCAATCAGGTTGGGGATTGCATCGGCGGCCGGGGAGGCGTTGCACAGGTTGCCGCCGAAGGTGGCCCGCCCCTGGATCTGGGTGCCGCCGATCAGCGAGGAGGAGTCGTGCAGGGCCGGGTAGTTGTCCCGGACCAGCTCGCTGGCGTTCAGGATGTGGCAGGGCACGGCCGCGCCGATGGTGAGGCCGGAGTCGCCCAGTTCGAGGACATTGAGTTCGCCAATCTTCTTAACGTCGACAATGACGGAAGGCTCCCCCTTCCCGTCCTTCATGGCGGCCAGCAAATCGGTGCCGCCGCTCAGGATCGAGGCATTGCCGTTCTGCGAGGCAAGTACGGCGACGGCCTCGTTGAGACTGGTCGGCGCAGCGTAGTCGAAAGCGTGCAACTCAACACCTCCCGGGTGTCCGGATCATGGGGTTCTGATGGGCATTTGAAGCCAAGTGAACTCGGCTGGAAATGTTAGCACAGTAAATCAGGCGGCCCGCCGTATGACAAGGGCGAGATCTGGGCAATCGCATTCACGTTTGGGGGGCATCACGGGTGCGGACGATTGTTGTGCCGGGCGCCTGCAACTCGTCGCTGCACTGGGAAAACACGTCGGCCGGAGCATCGGGCAGTATGCGAACGGGCCGAGCCTCAATCTCGCGGGTCCGTCGAAACAGAATGCCATAGCTTTGAGGTCGGGGTTCTGCTCCACGGTTGCCGGCAACCGCGTCGGGATGCGGTCGTCCTCAAGCAGGCGTGCGGTCATCTGTGTATCCCCGTTTGCTACTGCTATACGACGGGACGCGAACCGATTTCCCGAAGACCCAGGACCAGTTGCGGCATTCGGCTGCGACACCTTGGCTCGCCCATCCGCCCCCCAGCATTCAACGGTATTGTCAGGCCGTACACCACAGGTGTAGCTATGCCCTGCACTCACGGTCGTGAACTGGCCGGCCGGTGGCGTTGCCTGGCCCTGATCGTTCTCACCCCAGCAGGCCAGGGCGCCGTCGATCCGTACGGCGCAGGTGTGGCTGCTCCCGGCGCTGACGGCGACGAACCGGCCGGTCGGCGGTGTAGCCAGGCCAAATCCGTTCCATCCCCAGCAGGTCAGGGTGCCGTCAATCCGTATGCCGCAGGTGTGGCTGCCCCCTGCACTGACGGCGACGAACAGTCCGATTGGCGGCGTTGCCTGACCGGACCCGGCCCCGTTGTCACCCCAGCAGGCCAGGGTGTTGTCGATCCGTACCCCGCAGGTGTGGTTGCCCCCGGCGCTGATGGTCGTGAACTTGCCGTCCGGTGGTGCCGATTGGCCAGATCCGTTCCAACCCCAGCATTGGATCGTACCGTCGATCCGCATCCCGCAGGTGTGGGTGTGTCCGGCACTGACAGTCTTGAACTCGCTGCCAGGTGGCGCAGCTTGGCCAAATTCGTTCCAACCCCAGCATTGGATCGTGCCATCGGCCCGCCGTACCCCACAGGTATGGCTGCTCCCAGCACTGACAACGCTGAACTGTCCGCCCGGCGGTAGTACCAGCCTGGAATCGTGCCAATAAGGGCCCGAATTGGAACCCCAGCACTGGACAGTGTTGTCGGTCCGCACGCCGCAGGCGTGGCGGTTCCCGGAACTGACGGCGACGAACCGTCCGCCCGGCGGTGCTGCCTGGCCGTACTGGTTCCCACCCCAGCACTGGACAGTATTGTCGGTCCGTACCCCGCAGGTGTGGCGGCTCCCGGAACTGATGGTCGTGAAGTCTGGTCTCGGTGACAACACATCCAACCCCCAGCATTGGACGGTGTTGTCGGTCCGTACCCCGCAGGTGTGTTCGTATTCGATACTGACGGTCGTGAACCTGCCGGCCGGCGGTGTCGCTTGCCCATACTCGTTTGCGCCCCAGCACTGGAGTGTATTGTCGGTCCGTATCCCGCAGGTGTGTCTACTTCCGGCGCTGACGGTTTTGAACTTGCCGCCCAGTGGCGTGGCCTGGTCATGCCTGTTATGACCCCAGCACTGAACCGTGTCGTCGGTTCGCACGCCGCAGGTGTGGGCAGCTCCCGCACTGATGGTCTTGAACTTGCCGCCCGGCGGTGCTGCTTGGCCGAACTTGTTCCACCCCCAACATAGGACGGTGTCATCGGTCCGCATGCTGCAGGTGTGGCTGCCTCCGGCGCTGACGGTTTTGAACTTGCCGCCCGGTGTCGCTGCCTGGCCATGCTCGTTCCATCCCCAGCACTGGACGGTGTCGTCGGTCCGCATGCCGCAGGTGTGGCTGCCTCCGGCGCTGACGGTTTTGAACTTGCCGCCCGGTGCCGCCGCCTGGCCATGCTCGTTCCACCCCCAGCACAGGACGGTGTCGCCGGTCCGCACGCCGCAGGTATGACTGCCTCCGGCGCTGACGGAGACGTACCTCTGGTTCGGCAGGGCTGGATCCGCAGCCAGCTCGATCAGCCTCGCCACCCGGGTGTGGCCCTGTATGACGGCGTTGGCCAAGGGCGTGTCCCCCCAACTGTCCACCAGGTCCGACACCGCGCCATGGGCCAGCAACAGCGACACAACCTGATCATGGCCGAACCATGCAGCAAGATGCAGCGGCGTGCTTCGCCGGACATTGATCACGTCCGGGTTGGCGCCATGTTTGAGCAGCTGATCGGCCACCAGGACGTGCCCGTGTCGCGCCGCGTGGTGCAGCGCCGTTTCACCGTTGCCGTCCACCATGTTGGGATCCGCGCCGTCCGCAAGCAGGCGCTCAACGGTCAGCGTGTTCCCGTTCCCCGCCGCCGCGTGCAAGGACGCGAGGGGGGTACCCGGCGATACGGATATTGTCGGAATATTCGGTGGCGTCGCCTGGCCGGCCCCATTCCAACCCCAGCACTGGATCGTACCGTCGACCCGCACACCACAGGTGTGGTAATGCCCGGTGCTGACAGTCGTGAACTCGCCGCCCGGCGGTGCCGCCTGACCATCATCGTTCCTGCCCCAGCATTGGACGGTATTGTCACTTCGCACGCCACAGGCGTGGCGGTATCCGGCGCTGACCGAGACAAACCTTCCTACCGGCGGTCTCATCCAGCCGGCCCCGTTCGCACCCCAACACAGGAGCGCGCCTTCGGTCTGTACGCCGCAGGTATGTTCACCTCCGGCACTGACGGCAACGAACCTTCCTGCCGGCGGTCTCGCCTGTCCGTAGCTGTTCCGTCCCCAGCACTGGGCGGTGCCGTCGATCCGCACGCCGCAGGTGTGGAACGCCCCGGCACTGACGGCGACAAACCGTCCGCCCGGCAGTGTCGCCTGACCATCATTATTCCGTCCCCAGCATTGGACGGTGCTGTCGATCCGCCCGCCG
>JAPPAJ010000020.1 GCA_026705565.1 Caldilineaceae bacterium
CTTCTGTGGGGACTGGAGGCACACCGCCCGGCGCAACCCGCAGAAGGCCAAGCCAGGCCCGAACCAACCCGCGGTTGGATCCGGTCGCTGCGTACGGTCGTTGCCGGTTTCCTGCCCGGCTAGCCGGGCCGTCATGTGCAACCACCGCGCCGGGGCGCAGCCCGCGCGACGGTTTGGAGCAGTTTCGGAGGTCGTTTAAGATCTCCCTTACCGCGGGGGAGTCGATGTTAGGCCATGCATGGCATACTGTATCTGCACCAGCATCGGTTCATCCTTGCTTGCATCCCCATATACTTCGACGGCAAAACCAAGTAACCCCCGAGGTACGGCATGGCCACGACAGCCGATTCCCTTCACGAAACCAACCTGCCCGAACCCCAGTTCCACGAGAACTTCTGCAACATTAAGGTTGTCGGGGTCGGCGGCGGCGGGCAGAATGCCGTCAACCGCATGATTGGCGAGGTCCACGGTGTGGAATTCGTGGTCATCAACACCGATCAACAGGCGCTCAACCTCTCCAACGCGCCCAAGAGGGTCAAAATCGGGGAGGATTTGACCAGGGGCCTCGGGGCCGGAGCCCAGGCGGAACTGGGCAAGCGGGCCGCGGAGGAGAGCCTGTCCGAGATTCACGAAGTCGTCAAGGACGCCGATCTCATCTTCATCACGGCCGGCATGGGCGGCGGCACCGGCTCGGGTGCCGCACCGCTGGTCGCGGAAGCCGCCCGCGATGCCGGGGCGCTGGCCGTCGGCGTCGTCACGATGCCGTTCAAGCACGAGGGCATCAAGCGGCGCAGAACCGCCGAAACCGCGCTCCAGCAGCTGCAGGAGCAGGTGGACGCCCTGATCGTCGTCGAAAACGATCGGCTGACCGAAATTTCCGACAAGAAGGCCTCGGCGGTCGAATGTTTCCGCATTGCGGACCAGATGCTCATGCAGGGCGTTCTGGGCATCAGCGACATGATCACCGTGCCCGGGGAAATCAACCTCGACTTTGCCGACATCCGCTCCGTGCTTCAGCACGGCGGCGGTGCCTTCATGGCCATCGGCATGGCCCAGGGCGAAAACCGGGCTGAGGAAGCAGTCCAGGCGGTGGTTCAGAGCACGCTGCTCAACACCACCATTGACGGCGCCACGGCCGTGGTCTACAACGTCAAGTCCAAGGACTCGCCCCAGATGAAGGAACTGGAGGACATCGGCGACGCCATTGCCACCGCGGTGGCCCCCAGCGCCGAAATCTTCTCCGGCTGGGCCATGGATCCGGACATGGATGATCACTTGCAGGTCACGCTGCTGGCAACGGGCATTCCGATTCCCCTCGAACCCGCGGCCGCAGTGGACAGCCGAGAGCGCCAGGTGCCGACCCCCAGGCGGACCCAGCCGCTGAATCCCACCAAGTCCGCAGCCGCCAAGGCAGCCGGGGACGGCACGGTGGAACGCATCCAAACCGTCCGCCCGTCCCAGCGCACCAGTTCGGGCCTGCCCAGGTTCCTGTCCAACTGACGCGGGCCCGCCCCACGGCCATGGCCGTTTGCAACGGGATTAGTTGACAACGCCTGCGGCCGAACGCACAATGGTGCCTCCACGGGGCGTAGCGCAGGTGGGTAGCGCGCAGTGTTCGGGACGCTGAGGTCGGAGGTTCAAATCCTCTCGCCCCGACTGTAGACCGCAGTCATACGAAGCCAGGCCGTTGGGGCCTGGCTTTTTCGTGGCGGGTGGGCAGCCGCCGCCCGCGTGCCCGAATCGAAGCCGTCGGGCGCGCGCCGTGTCAGCCCGGATCGGCGTCCCGCAGATGGGGAAAGAGAATCACTTCCCTGATGTTGGGACGGTCTGCGAGCAGCATCGTCAGGCGGTCGATGCCAACGCCACAGCCACCGGTGGGCGGCATGCCCCAGGTCAGGGCCTCGACAAAATCGTCGTCCACCTGGTGCGCCTCGTCGTCTCCGTGTTCGCGCAGGAACTTCTCGCCCAGGAACCGCTGGTACTGATCCATCGGGTCGTTGATCTCGGTGAAGGCGTTCGACACCTCCATCCCGGCGGCGAAGAGCTCGAAGCGTTCCACCAGCCGCGGCTCCCCCGGCACGCCCTTGGCGAACGGCGAAATGGCCTTGGGGTATTCGTACAGGAACATCGGGTTGGCCACCCGCGGCTCCACGTACCGCGACAGCAGGGAGTCGACCAACTTGCCCCAGTTGGGATCGTCCCCGGTGTCCATGCCCCGGGCGCGCATGGCGTCCCTCAGGTCGGCTTCGGCGGCCAGTTCATGGATGTCCAGGCCCGTGTGCTCGAGGATTGCATCCCTCAGGGTCATTCGTTCAAAGGGTGGGGCAAACGAGACGGTCCTGCCCTGATACGCAACCTCCGTCGTGCCGCACACGTCAACCGCCACCTTGGCCAACATGGCCTCGAGGCGTTCCATCATGCCCTGGTAGTCCGACCAAGCCTCGTAGAACTCCAACTGCGTGAACTCGGGATTGTGCTTGAAGCTGACGCCTTCGTTGCGGAAGTCGCGGCCGATTTCATACACCCGATCCAGACCACCCACAATCAGGCGCTTGAGATACAGCTCAAAGCTGATCCTCAGATACAGGTCCTGGTGCAGTTGATTGTGGTGGGTCGTAAAGGGCCGCGCCGCGGCACCGCCGTAGATGGGCTGCAGAACCGGCGTTTCCACCTCGAGATAGCCGAGATCGTCCAGAAAGTTGCGAATGGAACGGACGGTCCGGGCGCGGAGGCGAAAAACCTCCCGCACTTCCGGGTTGGCCAGCAGGTCCACATAGCGCCGCCGGTACCGTGCCTCGGGATCCTGCAAACCATGCCACTTGTCGGGCAGGGGCTTGAGCGCCTTGCCGGCCACCGTGCAGGCCTGGGCGTCCACCGTCAACTCGCCGGTTCGGGTCAGCACCAGGCTTCCGCGAACCGACAGAAAATCCCCCAGGTCCACACAGGCCTTCCAAACCTCGCCGTACCAATCGGCCCCCACCCGGTTGCGGCGCACCATGAGCTGAAGAACACCCGTGCCGTCGTCCAGCTGGGCAAACGACATCCGCCCCAGATCGCGCAGCAGCACGATGCGGCCGGCCACGGCAACCTGCGGGGCATCGTCGTCGGTGCCCGGCTCCAGCGCACGGGCATCGGCGATCGTGTGGGTGCGTTCGACGCGGGCAGGATAGGGATCGAGCCCCTGCTCCCTAAGCAACGCCAGCTTGTGCAGGCGCGCCTGCTCCTGGTCGTTGAGAAGGGCCGGGTCGAAAGGGCGGGGCGGTTCCGCCTCCCCGGTCGAGGCCGGGCCCGCGGCTGTCACGGCTCAACTCTCACGATGTTGAATCGCGTGGTATGCCCCATGGGCGTTGTGAAGTCGGCGACCTCTCCCGCGGCCTTGCCGAGCAACGCCTGCGCCAACGGGCTTTCGTTGCTGATGCGGCCCTGTGCGGGATCGGCTTCGGTCTTGCCGACGATGCGGAACGACTCCTCGAGCGCGCCGCCGGTCTCCTGCACCACCACGGTCACGCCAACCGTCACCTTGCCGGTGGCCGCGTCCATGTCCTCAATCAGCACGCTGTTGGCCAGGTCCGCCTCGATTTCCTTGACTCGAATCTCAAGCATGGCCTGAGCGCGCTTGGCCTCGTCATACCCGGCGTTTTCCCGCAGGTCGCCATGGGAGATGGCCTCTTTCAGTTCCTCGGCAATTTCCATGCGGCGGGCCCCTTTCAACTCCGCCAGCTCATCTTCAAGCCGGGCCTTGCCGGCGCGCGTCATCGGGATTTGGGGTTTGTCCTGCAGAGCCATGATGTCACTACCGGTATCGGAATGGTTCGAACTGCCGACGCGGTGCAGCGTTCGGCTTGAACAGGGAGACAACCCCCGCGGCAGGTTTCGACCACACTTTCCGCGCGCCGGAGGGGAAAAGATCATGATAGCCCACACCATGAACGCATTCAAGCCGATTTCGCAATTGGGCAAGATCTCCCAAGCGGGAACAGCCATGCCGCCATGCATTGATCGGTCCTTTCCTGTATCGATCC
>JAPPAJ010000044.1 GCA_026705565.1 Caldilineaceae bacterium
GATCACAACCGCCTCCTGCTGGGCAGCCTGGCCTTCTGGGGCTTCTTCCTCGGGTTTGCCTTCAAGGTGCCCAGCTTCCCCTTCCACACTTGGCTGCCGGATGCCCATACCGAGGCACCGACGGCGGGCAGTGTGATTCTGGCGGGGGTCCTGCTCAAGCTGGGAGCCTACGGCTTCCTGCGCATTGTCCTGCCCACCTTTCCCGAGGCCAGCCAGCACTGGGCTTGGGCGGTCATTGCCGTGGGCGCCGTGGCCATCGTCTACGGCGCGTTCGTCTGCGTGGCCCAAAGCGACCTGAAGCGGCTGATTGCCTACAGCTCGGTCAGCCACATGGGCTATGTGATGCTGGGCATCGGCGCCGCATCGTTGGTGCTGACCCCGGACGGCCTGAATGCGGTCGCCGGCAAGTTCAGCGACGCGGTCACGTCGGGCCAGATTTACGACAGCGCCGTCATGGCCCTGAATGGCGCCACCCTGCAGATGTTCAACCACGGCATCATTACCGGGGCCCTGTTTCTGCTCGTGGGAATCATCTACGAGCGGGCGCACACCCGCGACCTCTCGAAGTTCGGGGGGCTGAGCGCCAAGACCCCCTACTTCTACGGCATCATGCTGGTAACCGCCTTCGCCAGCCTGGGCCTGCCGGGCCTGGCCGGCTTCTGGGCGGAGTTCTTCACCTTCCGCGGCGCGTTTGCGATTGTGCCCATCTGGGCCGCCTTCGGGACCATCGGCATCGTGATGACGGCCGTGTACATCCTGTGGCGGATCATCCAGAACGTGTTCCTGGGCGAGTACGACAGCACGAAACTGGATCACTGGACCGACGTGGACGGGCGGCATGCCGACGGTCCGACCGACATGGTGTTCTTCGAAAAGCTGACCATGTGGCCCCTGGTGATCGGCATGTTCGTGATCGGCGTCTACCCCACCTGGCTGCTCTCGTTCTTCAACACCGCCTCGGTCCGCCTGATCATGTTCATCACCGGCCCGAGCTGACAGGCCCGCAGAGACTTTCCCTTCGATTTTCCAGGAAACACCTGTCGTGGAACAGTTCAGCCTGCTGGCGCCTGAAATCCTCCTCTTCACGGGCGGTCTGGTCATCTTCCTGATCGACGTGTTCGTGCGCGACCGCACGGACAGCGGGAGGGGCTATGCCACGCTCGCGCTCTTCACGCTGAGTGCGGCCTTTGTGGCGTCGCTGTTCCAGACCTACGCCTTCTTCGAGTTGGAGGTGGCCCAGAAGCCGGTCTCCGTCCTCGACATGCTGGAGATCGATCTCTTCGCGGCACTGCTCAAGGCACCGATCATTTTGGTCATGATCCTGATCACGATGGCCGGCGGCACCTACATGAACAAGCGCACGGAACGGCGCGGCGAGTTCTGGAGCTTCTTCGTCTGGGTGACCTTGGCCATGAGTGCGGCTCTGTCCGCCTCCAACCTGATCATGCTGTACGTGGCCATCGAGTTCCTGTCCATTACCAGTTATCTGTTGGCCGGGTTCCTGCGCGACAACCAACGCAGCGCCGAGGCGGGATTGAAATATTTCCTCTACGGCGCGGTGGCCTCGGCCGCCATGCTCTACGGCATGACCTTTGTGTACGGTGCCACCGGCACCTTGGACCTTAAGGGCATCGCCGCCTACATTGCTGCCAACGACACGGCCGTGTTGGCGCCCGCCCTGCTTCCGGCTACCATGTTCGTGATGGTGGGCTTGGGTTTCAAGGCCACGCTGGCACCCTTCTTCCAGTGGGCGCCCGACACCTACGACGGTGCCCCAACCCCAGTCACGATTTATCTCTCGACCGCCTCCAAGGCCATCGGGCTGGCAGTCACCGCCCGGGTCTTTGTGGTGTCGATGAACGCGCTGTTGGTGGACTGGGTGCCGGTCATGGCCGGCCTCAGTATCCTGACCATGACCATGGGCAACCTGATGGCGCTGCGCCAGCGGGATGTCAAGCGCATGCTGGCATACAGTTCGGTGGCGCACGCCGGGTACCTCCTGATCGGCATCACCGCGGTGGCCGCCGGCACGGAAAGCTACATGGACGGCATCAACGGCCTCCTCATCTACCTGATCGCCTACATGTTTACGAATGTCGGTGCCTTCCTGGTGGTCATGGTGCTTGAGGAACGGGCCGGCCGCACCGACATCGGCGCCTTCGAAGGCCTGTATCGGCGGGCGCCCGCGCTGGCCGTCATGTTGACGGTGTTTCTGCTGAGCCTGGCGGGCATTCCGGCGACGGCCGGTTTCTGGGGCAAGTTCTTCGTGTTCGGTGCAGCGGTGCAACGGCAGTACTTCTGGCTGGCTGGGGCCGGAGTTGTCAATGCCGGCATCGCGGCCTGGTACTACGTCAACGTGGTGCGGGTAATGTACTTCGGTGAACGCGAAACCGATGCCGAACCCGTCAGCATGCCGATTGGCATGGGGGCCGTTCTGGTCGTCTGCACCCTGGTGGTGTTCTGGATTGGTTTGTATCCGGATCCCCTCATCGAGTGGGCCACCACCGCCTCCGAACAGTTCCTGTCGGTCGGTTCCTAACCTTCGGCTCCTTCGTCCGGTATTGTTTGGCCCAGTGAGGGGCATTCGCTCTCAGTTGATGGGGAAAGGTTTGCACGTTCCTGCAGCAGGCTTGTCCAGGAGTCCGTTTGCGAAGTTGTAGATTGGATTGACCAATGCCGGCAGAACCCTGCGCTGAGAAAGTGCGGTGAGTGTGTCGGCTATTTCGCCCTTGACATCCGTTTAGGCGGCGGACGGCGTTCCGGTAGCGGTGGTCTGTTCGACTGCATGGGGCGGACAGGTCCTCGCAGACCACATTGTTGGCCTTGTCCGCCACAGAGTGAGTAGCAAGGCGCAGCAGATTTCGCACTTGCCTCTTTGGCCGATACTTCCACTGGTTCCCTTGTTGCGGCCCAGGCCCCTGAGGTTTCGGGTCTTGCGGGGTGTTCTTGACCACGCGGACGTGCTGGTCGTGGACGGTCTGCAGCAGGTTGCGTCTGTTCCCTCATGCCCTGTTGGGCACAGGGGTAGTAACTGTTCACTGTAACCTGCCATTTCCTAGCACTTTGGGTTACTGTCTGCGATGCCGCACGGGTGTACCATGACGAAGGCGGCCGGGGGTGCCGACCGCCTTCCATCCGCCGGTGTAGGAGCACCGACCGATGCCCAAGTCTGCCACATCCCACCTAAAGGGGCTGGCCAAGTCCCACCGCATCGCCTTGTCCCCTACGGACAGGCAGGCAACACTGATGATGGAGCATGCCGGATGGGCGCGGGTGGCTGCCAACTGGGCGCGCGGCAGGTTCCAATTGGCCTGGTTCGGGCGGACCGACGAACGCAATGCCGACGCGTGGTATGCCCATGTGGATGTGAACCCGGACGGCGGCCAGTGGCTGTCGGACATGGAGCTGCGCAAGGACTTCAACGCCGTCAAGTCCGATCTGTTCGAGTGGTCCTGCCCCTTGTCCCAGTACGTGTCCAAGAACGCCATCGCCAACATGGGCAGGGGGCTGGACTCCTGGGGCGAGTACTGCAAGGAGCGGAAGCGCGGCCAGCCCCGCCGCAAGGTCGGCTTCCCGCCGCTCCGCAAACGCCACCGCAAGCTCGCGTTCACACCGTCCAACGGCCGCCACAGCATCCAGGTGGACGGACCCAATGTGCACCTGCCCAAAATCGGCTGGGTGCGCATGCGCGAGGACCTGCGGTTCGAGGGCGACATCCTGGGCGTGACCGTCAGCAGGAAGGGCGGTTGCTGGTTCGCTGCGTTCACGGTGGACACATGCCTGCCCGCGCCGGCAGCCCGTCCTGGTCCCGACACCGGCATCGACATGGGCGTAAGTACGCTGGCCACGCTGTGGGACGGCGAGGCAGTGGAGGAGATCGCCAACCCCAAGGCCCTGGCATCCGCCCTGAAGTCGCTGCGTCGTCTGGACAAGGCCATTGCCCGCAGTATCCACACGCACGGCAAGCACAACCCATCCCAGCGCAGGGACGGCCTGTACGCCCAGCG
>JAPPAJ010000285.1 GCA_026705565.1 Caldilineaceae bacterium
CGATCCGGGCGCGGCTCACCAGGCCCGCGGGCAGGCTGCGCGACCGGGCCATCGATGCCAGTTCCGCGCGCGTGTCCGGGCTGACTTCGAGCGGCTTCAACGGACGGCCCTTGGCCATGGTCTCTTCTCCCTCATGCGGATGGATGGGGAGAACCCTACCGCGCCTTCGCCATTATGTCCAATTATTTCCGGGACGGAACATTAGCTCGACTTTGTACAAAGTCAGCGCGGGCGGTGAGGGGACGGGCGCGTGTCAGGCCGAGTAGCAGAGGGCGTCCAGGAGCGGGTCGGGCGGCGGCTGGGGCAGATTTCGGATGTCAGGGGTGGCCGGGGACATCGAAAAAGGCAGGATCCGGGTCCAGAGGAGGTGGCGGACAGAGGCCAGGACGTCGGCGAAGGCGGGGACGGGTCTTGGCATACCAGGCGGCCCGGCGAAGGCGGAGGGAACGCGCCCGACGCAGATGGTGGGCGACGAGGATGAGCCAACTGAAGAGGCCCAGCAGGACCGGGGTGGTGCGGGCGATGGCAGCCGCCGACCACTGGCGCTGGGTCTCCACCCCCAGATGGGTGCGGACTTCCTGAAAGGTAACCTCCACCTGCCAGCGCTGCAGGTAGGTGGCGAGGAGGGCCTTGGGGCTCCCGTCGGGGTCGGTGCTCAGCAGGGCCCGGGGCTCCTGCTGCCCGGTCGGGTCGCGCAGGAGCCGCCAGCGCAGGGCGACGGTGGGCTGGCCCGGGTGGTACCAGAGGGCGGTGCCGGTGGCGGCCTGGAGATGCCTCTGGGTGCCGTCGGGCCAGCGCTGGGTCAGGGGGGGCCAGACCGTGGCCGGGTCGGTCAGGACCGCCTGCAGGGAGGGCTGGCGGGGCGGAGGCGGATCATGGAGGACGGCATCCAGGCGCAGGCGGGTCAGGAAGGTGACGGGTGGCTTCAGGCCCTGGCAGGCGGCCAGCAGCTTCAGGCTGACCCAGCGCAATCCCTTGGCCTTGACGAAGTGGCCGTGGGACGAGCGGACCGGGTCCCGGTACACCCCCAGGGCCTCGATTTTCTCCCCCCAGCGCCGTTCCAGGGTCTCGTCGACAGCCAGCAGGAGCGGTCCCGTCGGCACCAGGTGCCGGACCAGCTGTCCGGCAGCACCCGGCTGACCGCCAGGGACGACCAGGAGGCCCGGCTGAGGACATGGTGAAACAGGGCAAAGTCGCCCCGTCCCTGAAGGCCCAGCACATACAGGGCCGTGGACACCGTGCGCCGACCGGGGGCCAGAATGACCCCCGTCAGCAGGATCTGCACCTTGCGCCAGGTGCGCGCGTCGAAGAGCGACGCGAAGGGCGACAGCAGCGGTACAATCGCGGGTGGCAGGCTGGGCATGATGAACCTTTGGTGGAACTTTGGTCCATTGTGCCAGCCTGTTTTGCCTACCCGAATCCGACATCAAGTTGTACAAAGTCCAGCTTAGCCGGCCACAGGCAGCGGCATCAGTCCCTCGTCCACCATCCAACCCTCCGGTGCCTGGAGCCGACTCCAGCCGTTCCGGCGCTCCTGCACACAGACGGAGGAGCCGGGATCCATGGTTGCAACGACGGCGGCCTGCAGGTCAGGCGCAGACCTCACACGATAGCGGACTGCCAAGACCGTCTGCCGAGGTACACACGCCACCTCAGGCATGGGTTGGGATGTCGGCGCCGGAGTGGGCGTGGGCACGGGAGCGTCAGCCACCCCGGCACCATCAGTGGAACCTTCGGTGGTTACCGTGGCAGGAAGCGTGGGCTCCAAGGTCGGCGTTGGCACAGCCATGGCCTGTTCCAGAACCGTCGCCTGGACTCCCTGTTCCAATTCGGCCAGGCGCGTCTCCAAGAGGTTCAGGCTTTGGTCCAGTCGACCCTCCACCGAGGCGGTCCGGTCGGTCACCAGCGGTGTGACCGCCTCCTCCAGCAGACCCACGACCTGGACGGGCGTGATGACATCGGTCTGCCACAGGGTAAAGACAACCGTCACCAGCATGAACGCACGCCGCAGAAGTCGGCCCCCCTCGTAACGTGCGCCCTTCAGGGCCGGCCCAACCACGGTGGCCGCCCGTTGGGTCAGGCCGGCAGGTGGAGTGGCTGGGAGCGGTGCCGCCACAGGCGGTTCGGGAACAGGGGCCGCGGTGGCGGCAACCTTCTCGGCCACTACCGCGGGCGCGGGAGGCTTCGGAACTTCCTGCGCAACAGACACCGGCGGTACTGGGGGCGGTGCAGGAGCCTCCTGCGATACCGGCGCTGCTTCCGTAACCCGTTGTAAGGCGTCCTGGAAGTTCGGCAGCCACTGGGCGTGGCCACCGTTGTAGAGCAGCCACAGCTGTTCCCATGATTCGGTCTGGATTGCCGCCGCCACGCCCGACTTGGCCAGGCAGAAACGGACCAGGGCTTCATACTCGTGGGCGATGTCCGCCTGCATCCAGTCTCGGAAGGCCCCGGCGTCGGCGCAGCCAAACGTGGCGTGGGACCATCCCATGATCTGCCCCACGCCCCAGGAGGTGACGTGGCACTTCTCCACCGTCCAGGTGGCCGGTGGTTCACCCAGAGTGGGCCGAAAAAGCCGATCCCACTGATGGGGCTCGAAGCGGTGCACCAGCTCCCCGCCGTTGTCGCGTGCCGTGCGGCCCCCGCTCTCGCACAGGGCAATGGCCATCAGGGCTCGGGTGTGGCCGGCCAACGCGGTGCCCTGCGCCGCCTGTACCAGCTCCGGTGCCACCGGCACCGAGCCCACCGGATCCGGACGCACGTAGCTCTCGGCCAGCAGTTCACGGGCGATGAAGGCGGTTCCTTCCCCTTGCCGGATCGGCAACCAGTGGTAGCCGTCGGCGGAAATCGTCGTGTCGGCCGCGGCTTCCACCGCCTGGCCGCGCGCCAGCTGGGTGAGAATCGGTTGGTGCAAACCGGGACCGGAGCGCACCCGCACTCCGTGTTCGCGCACCCAATAGCGCCGTGGTGTTGAGCCGTTCATTGTGGTCATGGGAAGTTCTCCTGGGAAGAGGCCGGCTGTACCAGCCGGAAGAGACGGGATGGTTGCGGTTCGGGAGTGCCGGGCGTCATGCTCGTCGATGGGTGAGATGTCTTGCTTCGGTGGGCAGGGCCAAGCCAGGCCGAGGCCGATGCACGGACCCGCGCACTCCACAGGTCGTGCACATGCGCCGGAGTTCTTGCCGGTTCCGCTGTATACATCGATGGCAAGGTCCGAACCTTGCTCCTGGCCGCAACCTGATCGGAACGCTGGTGCCTTCACCGGCGGTAAGACATCCCCCGGGAGCTCACTGTGGATATGTTCAGGCTTGCGAACGCCGTTGTACATACCCACCGCGTACCCACCGCGTACCCAACAACAACTCGGAGTTGCAAGGACTGGCGTGCTGCCCCGGAGGAAGGCATCCAATCAGCGATGTCAAATCCGAGTGGCGGGTCCATTGGGAGGCATCTTGCCCGGGGCCCGGCATGAAATACCGATGTGGCAGACAACATCGTCCGGTGGGGACCCTCGGCACTCCCAGGAGAACCCGCGCCACACCACCTCTTGTCCGGAACCCAACCCTGGCTATACCGTTGCACTGTCCATGGTGTTTGCCCTCCATGTACCCGCCGCGTACCCGCTGCGTACCCATGTCCGGCAATCAATGGAGACCACGCCCGATGGCATCCGGGCACTGTTTCCCTTCCGGGGATGGCGGTCGGGTTTCGGGTCCTGTTGACGGCCTCGAACGGACGCGTCTCGAGACATCGGGCCCCGCCGCCATCCATGCCGGACGGCCACTACAGGTACCTGTTTGCTCACTTAACAGCCACTTGTTGTTCACGTCAACTCATCCTGAATCACCTCTTCATCTGCTAGGATGTCCGGCCAAGCCTGCACGGATGGCTCCCAGGTCCGGCCCCGGGCGGCAGGATACGAGGAAGTTTTTTTATGTTGTTACAGTTCGGTGTCCGGAACGTGTGTACCCCCTCCCCCGAATCTAGGAGAGGGAGACC
>JAPPAJ010000340.1 GCA_026705565.1 Caldilineaceae bacterium
GTTCACATGGGGCTTCGTCCGCTCAAATACCGCCTTGGCCATCTTCCGTTTCCTGTTGCAACTGGAATTGACTTGGACCAATCAATGGACACCGATTCAACGCGGCAGCAAAGACCGCAACCCGCCTGGAGGTCTGCCGACCCCGAACCTGCGGAGAACGTTCCCTTGGGGAACCTGGCCGCGCCCGATGAGCAACCCCGAATCCGGAGTCACGAAGGGGCAGTATAGCCATACGGTTGCGCCCCATGCAAAAACAGCCCCAAGCCGATCACCAGCCACGGCGGCCGCGCGTCAACGGGAGCGGACGTCGTCGTCCAGCTTGGCGGGAGCATACCGATCGAACTGCATGGAGAAGTTGCCCCGGCCGCTGGTGATGGACCGCAGTGTGGTGGCATAGCCGAACATTCCGCGCAGGGGCACCGAAGCCTGGATTTGGTTCATGCCTTGTCCATGCGGCTCCATGTTGGAAACCCGTCCCAGGCGTCCGTTCAGGTCCCCCATCACGTCGCCGGTATACACCTCGGGGGTAAGCACTTCGATCGACATCATGGGTTCCAGCAGGATGGGATGGGCGCGCGCCATGCCGTCGCGAAATCCCATGCTGGCGGCAATGTGAAAGGCGCGTTCGTTGGAATCCACGGGGTGAAAGGAACCGTCCACCAGCGTCACCTTGACATCAACCACCGGATAGCCCTCCATCGTTCCGTTCAGCATCGCGTCCGCGATCCCGCGCTCGATGGGTGCAAAGAACTGCAGGGGCACGGCACCGCCGACGATCTTGGTTTCGAACTCGAACCCCGCCCCCGCGGCATTCGGTTCCAGGACCAGTTCCACGTGTCCGAACATGCCGCGGCCTCCGGTTTGGCGCACAAACCGGCCCTCGGCCCGCACCGTCCGCGTAATCGTTTCCCGGTAGGCCACCTGTGGTTCGCCCACATTGCAGCCGACCTGGAATTCCCGCATCATGCGATCCACGATGATATCGAGGTGCAGCTCGCCCATGCCGCTGATCAGAGTCTGGCCGGTGTTCTCGTCGTAGCCGACCTGGAACGTCGGGTCCTCCTCGGCCAGTTTGTTGAGCGCAATGCCCATCTTGTCCTGGTCCGCCGTGGTCCGGGGTTCCACCGCGATGCGCACCACCGGTTCCGGAAACTCAATCGCCTCCAGCCGCACCGGGCGCTGGCGGACATACAGGGTCTCGCCGGTGAAGCTGCCCTTGAGGCCCACAACGGCCGCGATGTCCCCGGCGCGGCACGCCTCGATTTCCTCCCGCTTGTCCGCATACATCTGCATAAGGCGGCCGACGCGTTCGCGCCGTCCGTCGCGGCTGTTGTAGATGGTCTCGCCCACGCTGAGGGTCCCGCCGTAGGCCCGCACGTAGGACAACCGGCCCACATAGGGATCCGTCACGACCTTGAACACCAAGCCGGCGAACGGTTCACCGGGATCCGGACGAACCTCCACCGTGTCGCCCGTATCGGGATGTCTGGCTTCCACGGGAGGCACGTCGGCCGGACTGGGCAGATAGACGGTAATGGCGTCAAGCAGGGGCTGGATACCCTTGTTCTTGAGGGCCGTACCGCACAGCACCGGTACCAGATCGCCGCGCAGGATCGCCGCGCGGAGGGCCTGTCTGAGATCCGCGGTATCCAACTCCTCGTCCTCCAGGAAGGCGGACATCAACTCGTCGTTCGACTCGACGATCTTCTCCACCATGGCCTCGCGCGCGGCCCGCGCCCCCGCCATAAGCTCCGCCGGGATGTCGGTCGTTTCGGGCTGGGCTCCCAGTTGGTCGGTAAAGACATGGGCCTTCATCTCCATCAGGTCGACCACACCGGCGAAACTTTCCTCAAAGCCAATCGGCACCTGGACCAGCACCGGATTGGCCCCCAGCTGCTCCGCAATCATGGCCACCGTGCGATCCAGGTTGGCCCCCAGCCGATCCATCTTGTTGATGAAGCAGATGCGCGGCACACTGTAGTTGTCCGCTTGGCGCCACACCGTTTCCGTCTGTGGCTCCACCCCGGCCACCGCATCGAACACCACCACGCCGCCGTCCAAGACCCTCAGGCAGCGCTGCACCTCGGCCGTAAAGTCGATATGGCCCGGAGTGTCGATGATGTTGATCCGGCACTCGACACCGGTGACGGAGTGGCGCCAGTTGGTCGTGATGGCAGCCGCCGTGATCGTGATGCCCCGCTCGCGCTCCTGCTCCATCCAATCCGTGACGGCCGTGCCCTCGTGGACCTCGCCCATGCGGTGGGTTCGCCCCGAGTAGAAGAGGATCCGTTCGGTGGTGGTCGTCTTGCCCGCGTCGATGTGGGCAATGATGCCGATATTGCGTATGTGCTCGAGGGGATGATTGGCACTCATGAAGATTTACCTGGTCGATCGGGATTCGCGCGCAGTCGCCGAGCCCGAAACAGCGCCCGCAGTGCACGGGGGCACCGCTCCGACCGGTGTTCGGCGGAGAAATATTGAGTTGGCGGGGGGAAGACGGTCCTGCGACGCGCCCTATCGGAAGTGCGTGAAGGCCCGGTTGGCGTCGGCCATGCGATGGGTGTCGTCGCGCCGCTTGATGGTGGCACTCTCCCCATTGATCGTTTCGATAAATTCCTGCGCCAGGCGACTGGCCATGTCGCGGCCGCCCCGCTGGCGGGCATGGTTGATGAGCCAGCGCATGCCAAGGGCCTGCTTGCGCTCGAAGCGCACCTCCATCGGCACCTGGTAGGTGGCTCCGCCCACGCGCCGCGGCCTGACTTCGACACGCGGCATGGCCCGTTCCAAGGCGGTGTTGAAAATCTCAATCCCAGGCTGGCCGAGACGCTGCTCGGCGATGTCCAGGGCCCCATAGACAATGCGCGTCGCGGTCGATTTCTTGCCGTGGAGCATCAGGTTGTTGATGAACTTGGCCAGGTCCGTCGAACCGTAGCGGGGATCGGGCTCAATCTCCCGGATGGGCGGTCTGTTTCTTCTGGGCATATGCTTGTCCTGTTACCGCGTCAACACGCTGCTGTTCCCAACGGGTCAATTCTTCTTGGTGCCGTAGCGGCTGCGGCCGCGCCGTCGGTTCTCGACCCCGGTGGCATCCAGGGCCCCGCGCACAATCTGGTAGCGCACACCCGGCAAATCGCGCACCCCGCCGCCCCTAATCAACACCACGCTGTGTTCCTGGAGGGTATGCCCTTCGCCCGGAATGTAGGCCGTGACCTCCATGCCGTTGGTCAGGCGCACCCGGGCCACCTTGCGCAGCGCCGAATTCGGCTTGCGGGGCGTGGTGGTCCGCACCTGCGTGCAAACACCGCGCTTCTGCGGATTGCCGGTCTTGCTGGTGCGGGTGCGGCCGGTCAGGGTGTTGTGGGTCACCCGCAACGCCGGTGCATTCATCTTCTTGGGTTTGGACTTGCGCCCTTTGCGGACGAGCTGGTTGATGGTCGGCAAAAGATCCTCCGCCGCGCGTGTGGACGGATTCCACACGTCCGGGAACCCGCAATGCCTGACTGGCAAGCGGGAAGTATGGGCCAGAAAGACGCTCCGGTCAAAAACCGGTGTGCCGGCCGCGTCCACACAAGGGGTCCGCAGCCGGCGTTGAATCTACTCCGGCTCCACCGCTTCCTCTTCCTCCTCCAAGTCGTCGGCATCGTCGCCCAGACCGACGTTCTGGAGGGAGTCCAGCTCGCCCACGGCCAGAGCCGCACCCAGGATGTCATCGCTGTCCGTAAGCCCCTGCAGGAACTCCAGATCCGACGCCATGTCGCCCAGGCCCTTGCCGACCTCGGTATCCCGACTGCCGGCACCGATGCGGGCCTCCTCGGTCAGGCGCTGGTGGAAACCGGTGCCCACCGGGATCAGATTGCCGAGGATGACGTTCTCCTTGAGGCCGCGCAGGCGATCCTCCTGACCCTTGATGGCCGCATCCGTCAGCACGCGAGTGGTCTCCTGGAAGCTGGCGGCCGCCAGGAAGCTGTCGGTCATCAGCGCCGCCCGGGTCATGCCCAGCAACTTCAGGGCGCCTTGGGCCGGCTTCAGCCCTTCGTCCACCATGCGATCGTTCACGTCCTCGAAGCGGTAGCGGTCCACGTACTCGCCCAGCAGGAACTCGGTGTCGCCGGTGGCCTGAACCTGAACCCGCCGCAGGAGCTGGCGCAGAATCACCTCGATGTGCTTGTCGTGGATGGCCACGCCCTGTTCCACGTACACCTTCTGGACTTCGTCCCGGATGTACAGCTGGCACGCCTCGCGCCCGGAGATTTCGAGAATCCGCTTGGGATCCAGCGCCCCGGGGGTCAGCTGGGTGCCGGCGGTCACATGATCGCCGTCCTGAACCAGCGGTTCCGTGTAGGCCGGGATTTCCGCTTCCCACGCGTGCGGCACCGTCCTGCGCACGTGAATGGTGCCGCCGTCACCGACTGCCTCGACCTGGTCGACGGTGCCTTCCATGCCTGCCCGGATCAGGTGGCTGTCCGGAGGATCCGGCAGTTCCGCCGCCTCCTTGGCAATCGCGACCGGCATATCGGCCTGAACCGAATCGCCGATGGCAATCAGGATGTTCCAGCCTTCCGGCGGCACCTGCACGAGCCGGTGCAGTGCGTCCTCCCGACTCACCCTGACCATGCGCACGTCGTCCTCGAAGTAGGTCGCGACGCTTCCGTCCAGCTCGCTGATCACCGCTTCGCCCTTGGGAATGCGCGCCTCAAACAATTCCTCCACGCGGGGCAGGCCGCGGGTAATGTCCTGGGACGAGGCTACGCCGCCGCTGTGAAAGGTGCGCAGCGTCAGCTGGGTGCCGGGTTCCCCGATGGACTGGGCGGCAATGATGCCCACCGCGTCGCCGAGCTCCACCATTTCGCGGGAGGCCAGGTTGGACCCGTAGCAGTAGCGGCAGAGGCCGAAGCGACTGTCGCAGGTCAGGGGGGTGCGGACCTCGATCTGTTCGATGCCTCGTTCCACCAGCGTGGACACCTCGACATCCGTGATGAGATGGTTGCGGTAGAACAGCACTTCGCCGGTGGTCGGGTCGACCACGTTCTGCGCCAGGCAGCGCGCCAGGATCTTTTCCACTTGGGGACCAAGCCAAATCTCGCGCGGGCCCTCGAGATCGCTCAAGGTGCGATGCGCCTTGTCGGCATGCACGTCCAGCACGATGCCGTTGGGGGTGCCGCAATCCTCATGGGAGATGATCACGTCCTGAGCCACGTCCACCAGACGCCGGGTCAGATAGCCCGCGTCCGCGGTTCTCAGCGCCGTGTCGGCCAGTCCCTTGCGCGAACCGTGGGTGGAGATGAAGTACTCCATCGTCGTGAGGCCGTCGCGGAAATTCGAGCGGATCGGCATCGGAATGATGCGGCCATTGGGGTCGTACATCAGACCCCGCATGCCCGCCAACTGGTTGATGGTCGTGTGACCGCCCTTGGCGGCGCCGGAAATCGACATGGCGCCCACGCTGTTGGTGGGGTTCAGCATTTCCCGGATGCGCGTCGAAACCTGGTTCGTGGCACCGTTCCAGGCTTCGATGCGGCCCCGCTCCATTTCGCTGGTGGTCATCAGCCCCCGGTTGTACTGGGCCTCCAGCTGCAGCTCCTGCTGCCGGGCCTCCTCGATGATGGCCCCCTTGTCTGCCGGCGCCTCCAGGTCGCTGACGGCCATGGTGATGCCCGACAGGGTTGCGTACCGGAAGCCCAGGGCCTTGATGCGGTCCGCCACTTCGGCGGTCTCCTCCATGCCCAGGAACTGGTAGGCGTAGTGCACGACCTCGCTGACGCCGGCCTTGTCCAGCCGTTCGTTGACGAACGGCATCTGGGGCGGCAGCACGCGGTTGAAGATGATGCGTCCCACCGTGGTCCGCTTGAACTCCGGCGGTTCCGCCGGCTTTTCGTCCTCTGCGACAGCGGCCAGTGCCTCGAGCATCTCGGCCATGGCCACTTCGCCGAAGTCGTGGACCCGGTCCTGAAACTCCTCGTGGCTGCCGGCATCGGTGAGGGCGCTGCGCAACTGTGCCACCGTTTCCAGGCCGCCGGCCTCCAGGGCCTTCACCCAGCGCGGATTGATGTCCAGGTCGGTTACCTTCTGCTGCTCAACGTACGGCCGCAGGCGCACCATCACAGGCTCGCGCAGGCCGACCTTGCCCTGCTCGTAGGCGTACACCGCCTGGTCCGCGTTCGGATAGTGGCGCAGGTCAGCATCCAGCACCGGCGGTTCGCGCTCCTCCATCAGGGTCAGGTAGAACACCCCCATCACCATGTCCTTGGTCGGGCTGATGATCGGTTCGCCGCTGCTCGGCTTGAGCAGGTTGCGCGAGGCCAGCATCAGTTCGCGGGCCTCGCGGACCGCCTGGTCGCTGAGGGGCACATGCACGGCCATCTGATCGCCGTCGAAATCGGCATTGAAGGCCGTGCAGACCAGCGGATGCAGTTGAATGGCGCTGCCTTCGATCAACTTCACCTCGAAGGCCTGGATGCCCAGCCGGTGCAGGGTCGGGGCACGGTTGAGCAGGACGGGACGCTCCCGGGTGATCTTCTCCAGGACGTCCCAAACCTCCTCCTCCGCCGTGTCCACCATGCGCTTGGCGTGCCGCACGTTGGTGGCGGTGCCGTTGCGCACCAGGTTTTCGATGACAAACGGCTTGAACAGTTCGAGGGCCATGCTCTTGGGAATGCCGGCCTGCTGCAGCTTGAGGTCGGGACCGACAACGATCACGGAGCGGCCCGAGTAGTCCACCCGCTTGCCCAGCAGGTTGCGCCGGAAGCGTCCCTGCTTGCCCTTGAGCATGTCGGTCAGGCTCTTGAGGGGATGCCGCTGGTTGCGGTTGGCCGTGTTGCGGTTGCGCTTGCGATTGTCGATCAGGCTGTCGACCGCCTCCTGCAGCATGCGCTTTTCGTTGCGCACGATGACATCGGGCGCGTTGAGCTCCAGCAGCCGCTTGAGGCGGTTGTTGCGGTTGATGACCCGCCGGTAGAGGTCGTTCAGGTCGCTGGTGGCGAACCGGCCGCCGTCCAGCTGCACCATGGGCCGCAACTCCGGCGGAATGACGGGCAGTTCAGTCAGGATCATCCACTCCGGACGGTTGCCGGATTTCTTCAGGTCCACAAACACCCGCAGCCGCTTGGCGGCCTTGGTCCGCTTCTGCTCGCTGCGGGATGTCCGGATGATCTCCCGCATCTCGTCGATCAGGTCGTCCAGGTCAATCTTGCGGAGAAGTTCCAGGATGCCCTCGGCCCCCATGCGGGCCTCGAAGGTGTTGCCGTACTGCTTGACCATGTTCCGGTATTCATGATCCGAAATCAGCATCCCGGTGTGGATTTCCTTGAGCCCCTTCAGGGACTCCTCCATCGTCTCGATCAGCTTTTCGCGGCTCTGCTCCTCCGTCGCGTCCAGTTCCGCCAACTCCTGCTCGACCTGCTCGCGCAGGTCGTCCACCTGGGCGGCCGCATCCTGGACAATCTCGGCCTTCTTCTCTTCGGACTCCCGGCCCAACTGGTCCGCGAAATCCTCGAAGTGGCCGTTGACGACGGTCTCGAGGTCGGCCGCCACCCGACGGCCCTTGGCCACCACGACCCGCTTGACCCAGCTCAACCGCTGCGACTCCGGCGCCGACTTGCCCATGTGCTCATTGGCCCACTGGATCAGTGCCTGGACCTCGGCGATGGCGGAACTCGAACGCGTGGAGATGTCCTCATCCACATCTTCGATTTGGCGGTCCCGCTCGACCAGCACGCGGTCGCGCGCCTCCTCGAACGCGGCCTCGGCCTTGTTGCGCTGGTTCTGCGTGGACGCCTGAATCTTGGTCAGCTTCAGCGCCAGTTCCTTTTCGCGTCGGACAATCAGCCGCTTGCGCGCATCCTCGTTGACCCTGATGGTGATGTACTGGGCGTAGTAGAGAACCTTTTCCAGCTCCCGGGGCGAAATGTCCAGCAGCAGGCCCAGGCGGCAGGGCATGCCCTTGGCATACCAGATGTGGCTCACCGGGGAGGCCAGGGAGATGTGCCCCATGCGTTCGCGGCGCACCCGGTTTGGCAGGACCTCCACGCCGCACTTGTCGCAGATGATCCCTTTGTACCGCTCGCGCTTGTACTTGCCGCAGCTGCACTCCCAATCCTTTTCGGGACCGAAGATGCGCTCGCTGAAGAGGCCGTCGCGCTCGGGCTTGAGGGTCCGGTAGTTGATCGTCTCCGGCTTCAGCACTTCGCCCTTGCTCCACTGGAGAATCTGCTCGGGGGAAGCCAGCGAAATCCGTGCCAGCCCGAACTTGCCTGTATCCATGCTCTGCTCCTTGGTGTCCGCAGCTCCGGCCGGTCCGCTTGGAACCCACCGTCAAAATCTGCCGTCTGAGGTGTTCGCCTAAATAAGAATCCGGACTACAACGGGGTGGGCAGGCCGCCGTGGAAGATCGGCATGGCGGGGGTGGCATCCTCCCGGCCCACGACCACCGACTCGCCCTTGTCGTCGGTGATGTCCATGGCCAAGCCCAGGCTGCGCAATTCCTTAATCAGGACCTTGAGGCTCTCGGGCCGCTCCGGCTTCTGGATGTCCTCGCCCTTGACAATCGCCTGATAGGTCGCGACGCGGCCAATCGTGTCGTCCGACTTGATCGTGAGCATCTCCTGCAGGCTGTGGGCGGCACCGTAGGCCTCCAGGGCCCACACCTCCATTTCCCCGAAGCGCTGGCCACCGTTCTGGGCCTTGCCGCCGAGCGGCTGCTGTGTCACGAGGCTGTACGGGCCCGTGCTGCGGGCATGCACCTTGTCCTCGACCAAATGCAGGAGCTTCAGCATGAACGAAACGCCGACGGTCACCGGCTCGTTGAAGGGCTCACCGCTCTTGCCGTCGTAGAGCACCTGCTTGCCCGACAGGGGCAGGGGCTGTCCGCTCCTGGCAGCGACCTGGGCGGCGACCGCCGCCAGTTCCGCACTGCCGAGGTCCGTCCACGCACCCGTGTCCTCGCTGTCCTCCATCTGCTGCTGGATCCATTCCCGGTAGGCGACATCCACCGCCAACTGATCGTCCGCCTCCGTCGTCTCCCTGTGGGTGTAGTCCTGGGGCAGGATGGTCTCCGGGCTGTATCCCTTTTCCTTCAGCCACTCCCGCGCCACCGCGCGCCGGGCAAAGGCGTAGTCGCTGTCCACGCGCGCCATGTCGTAGTGGTCCGCCGGCAGCCACTCATGGAGATAGATGAACTGCATTTCCCCATCATCGTCGAGATTCTCCAGGCAGAAGTCGACTTCGGGGTCGGCGTCCAGCTCGGCCCCCAGCCGCCATGCGCGTTCCGACATGATGTCCCAGGCCCGGTCCGTCAGCCAGGCCCGCGCGAGCTCGGCGTCGATTTGGCCCTGCCGTGCACCGTCAAAGACCGGCGTCGCCACGCGGAAGCCAATCCGATGGGCGGCCCAACCCAGGTGGTTCTCCAGGATCTGGCCCAGGTTGATGCGGCCCTGGACCCCGATTGGATTCAGGATGATGTCCACGGGGGTCCCGTCCGCCAGGTGCGGCATGTCCTCGATCGGGATCACCTTCGAAATCACGCCCTTGTTGCCGTGCCGCCCGGACATCTTGTCGCCTTCGGTCAGCTTGCGCCGCTGGGCCACATTGATGTGGACCTCGCGCTCCGTGCCGGCGGGCAGGTCGTGCTCGTCGCGCGTGAAGACCTTGACGTCCACCACCTTGCCCCGTTGGCCGTTGGGCAGCCGCATCGACGTGTCCTTCACATCCCGCACCTTCTCACCGAAGATGGCGCGCAACAGCTTTTCCTCCGGCGACAGCACGGTCTCGCCCTTGGGGGAAATCTTGCCCACCAGGATGTCGCCGCCCGTCACGTCGGCTCCGATGCGGATGATGCCGTTGCCGTCCAAATGCTGCCGGGCCTCGGGACCGACGTTGGGAATGTCGTCCGTGATTTCCTCCAGGCCCAGCTTGGTCTCGCGCGCAGAAACCTCGTGCCGCTCAATGTGGATGGAGGTGAACTTGTCCTGCTGGATCAGGCGCTCGCTCACCAGAATGGCGTCCTCGTAGTTGCCGCCCTCCCAGCTCATGTAGGCCACCAGCACGTTCTGGCCGAGCGCCAGTTCGCCCCGCTCCGTACTGGCGCTGTCCGCAATCACTTCGCCGGCCTCCACTCGCTGGCCCTGCCGTACAACCGGCCACTGGTCGATGCAGGTGCTCTGGTTGCTGCGGTTGTACTTGCGCAGCTTGTAGGTGTGGTGCCGCCCCTTGTCGTTCAATACCATGATGTGGTCGCCGCAGGCGGCTGTTACCAGACCGGCCTCCCCGGCCACCAGCACCTGGCCGGAGTCGATGGCCACCTGCCCCTCGATGCCCGTGCCGACCGTGGGCGCCTCCGCCCGGATCAACGGAACGGCCTGCCGCTGCATGTTCGATCCCATCAGGGCGCGGTTGGCATCGTCGTGTTCCAGGAACGGAATCAGGGAGGCGCTGATGCCCACAATCTGCTGCGGGGACACGTCGATGTACTCGACCTGGTCCACCGGCACGTGGGGGAAGTCGGACGCGCGCCGCGTCGACGGGTACTCGTTCAGGAGTTCCATGCGCTCGTTCAGCGGGGTGCTCGCCTGTGCAATCGTCATGCGCTCGTCCACGTCCGCCGGCATGTAGACAATCTCGTCCGCCACGAACGGCTTCACCGCCACCGACCGGCCCGACTTGGACCGCGTGATGCGCCGGGCCAGCTCCTCGTCGACGACGGTCCCAGCCGCTCCCAGGAGTCCACCCTTGCCATCCAATACATCCTCGTTGAGCGTCCGGCCCTGCAGTTCCTTGATGCGCCCCGGCACCTCGTGCAGGACCGGGCGGTAGGGCGTCTCGATGAAGCCGAGGCCGTTGATCCGGGCGAAGGAACTCATGTAGCCGATCAAACCGATGTTCGGCCCCTCCGGCGTCTCGATGGGACAGATGCGGCCGTAGTGGCTGAAGTGCACGTCGCGCACTTCCACCCCGGCCCGCTCCCGTTTCAGACCGCCCGGACCCAACGCGCTCAGGCGCCGCTTGTGGGTCAGTTCCGAAAGGGGATTGATCTGATCCATGAACTGGCTCAGCTGGCTGCCGCCCATGAACTCGCGCACGGCCCCCAGCACCAGCTTGGCGTTCATCAGCTGGGTCGGCACCATCTGTTCGGGATCACGCACCGCCATCCGGTCGCGCACGCCCTTCTCCATCCGCGCCAAGCCCACCCGGACCTGGCCCTGCAACAACTCGCCAACGGTATTCACGCGGCGGTTGCCCAGATGATCCATCACGTCCGTATCGACTTCGCGGTTGTTGATCCGAATCATGCGCCGCACGATATCCAGGAGATCCTCGCGGGTCAGGATCCGCTGTTCCATGCGCTCCGTCCGCTCGAGGCGCTGGTCCAGCTTGTAGCGGCCGACCTTGCCCAGGTCGTACCGGCGCGTGTCGAAGAACTGCTCCTCGATGAACCGCCGGGCCGCCTCCGCCTTGGCCGGATCACTGGGCCGCTGCGTGCGGTAGAAGCGAATCTGAGCATCCTTGATCCCCTCCTCGCCGTTGACCACCGGCGCCAGCGGATCCTTCTCCAGGGTTGCCTCGATGAAGCGGTGCTGCTCGTCCGTGTCCACGTCCTCGAACAGCGCGCGGATTTCCTCGTCCGTGCCGTAGCCCAGGGCGCGTATCAGGATCGTCACCGACTGCTTGCGTTTGCGGTCCACCTTGACCGTGATTTCGTCGCGCTTCGAGGTCTCGAATTCCAGCCAGGCGCCCCGGCTCGGGATTACCTTGGCCGTCGCCAGGGGCCTGCCCGTCGAGCGGTCCACCACCTCTGAAAAGTAGACGCCGGGCGATCGGATCAACTGGGAGACCACGACCCGTTCGGCCCCGTTCATGATGAACGTGCCCGTGCGAGTCATCATCGGGAAGTCCCCGAGGTAGACCTCCTGGTCCACGATCTCGCCGGTGCTCATATTGAGCAGGCTGACATCGATTTTGAGCGGTGCCGCATAGGTCTTGTCGTTGTTGCGGCACTCCTCCTCCGTAAACTTGGGCTCCTCGAAGGCGTGCTTCCCCAGCGTCAACTGATAGGCCTTGCCGTAGCTGAGGATGGGCGGAAATTCCTCCAGAATCTCGCGCAGACCGTCCTGCAGGAACCAGTTGAAGCTTTCCTTCTGTACCTCGATCAAATTGGGTAGCGACATGGCCACCGGCGTACGGGCATAGGACTTGCGCGACCCGAAACCCGCCTGGACGGGAAGTGTGGTTGTCATGGGTGCAGCTCCTTGGACTTGCGGAAGGCGCGCAGCCGCGGCTCCATTGGCGGCGGCCTGGGCACCCCCTTGGGGGACGGTCGCCCGAGGGCGGACAACCGGATCTCAGTTTTGAAGGGGAAAGTGCAAACAGAACCGGGACCGGCGGCTACCGCGGGGATGGCGCCGTTGCAAGATGGTCCGGTGGTGTTTTCAAACGGAGGTTCCGGTGCCTGCCTGCCGGTGATTCTGAATCGCACGAAATCGAGAACAGGATCGTGTGTGTCAGATTGCGGACGTGCATCGGGCCTCCCTGAATTGGTTGCGACGCGCCTACACTTTCCGCGCATGCACGGGCACCCAAGGCAAGGGCCCCGCTGCCCGCGGAAAGGCAGGGAAAGCAAGTGTACCACACTCTGGCCGCAACCGTGCGGAATCCTGCGGTAGGACACTGTCTCATCTTCGTTGATATTGGTTTCGGACTGTCATCGGCATCGTCCGTGGGCACAATCCCACCGGTTTGGGACTTATATACCTGACTACGCAGTCGGCATACCTTGTTCACGGGTCCTTGAGGATCCCAATGGATCGCCTCTCGCCGTGCAGATGCCCCTGTCCCGCGGGCCGAAACGGGCACGGAACGGCTGCTTCCTGTCCGGTGGAGAGTCCGGATATCCGCCGGGCTCTCTTGTTTGCAGGACACGATTACAGTACAGGTGTACAGGGTTGTGCCTGTCGCACCGACTGCGTAGCCAGGTATATAAGCCCTTCTTTATTCCTGTGTTTCCGGCGGGAGTAGGGAGCCGTACAGGAACTGCTGCGGGTTGACGGGAACACCGTGGATGCGCACTTCCCAGTGCAGGTGCGGACCCGAGCTGATGCCCGAACTCCCAACCAGCCCCATCAGGTCGCCGGTTTCGACGAAGTCCCCTTCCTCCACCGAGATTTCGCTCAGGTGCCAGTAGCCGGACAGGACACCTTGGCCATGGTCCAGGACAACAGCAAGGCCCTTGGTGACGAGGTCTTGAGCCAGGGCGACGGTCCCCGGCAGGGGGGCGGTGACCGGCTCACCGACAGGTGCGTAAAAGTCCCAACCTGTATGAAAGGTCGCGTGTATGGGCACGGGGGAGCGGTATTCGCGGCGGGAGCCAAAGACGGATGTGATCGGGTGTCCCTCCGGGATGGGACGTTGCCAAGGCTCATCGGACCACTGGCGGGGCAGGTTGTTTCGGTTCCAGATTGCTGTCAAGAGATCGGTCTCTTCCTGTAGTGCCTCCACCGACAGCCGGGCCGCAACCACTCCGTCCACGACAATAATCTCTTGTCGCCAGGGGCCCGGCTGAAACACTTCAAGCCGGAGTTCCCCGGCCACTCGGACACCGGACTGCGACAGGTAGGAGATCGTTACTGTCACCGGACCCGATTCGGTCAGGGGATTGATGGGGATCGGACTGTAGTGGAATTGTTGTTGAGCCTTGGCCTGCGGATGCGGCACCTGGGTCAGGTGGAGCTGCGTGGCGCCCAAATGGGCGGAGGGTTGAATGCCGGGATTGGACGAGAGCAAAAGGTATCCGGTTTGGCCCGCGCCGATGTACGGACTGAGGTACTCCACCGTGACTTGCCCCAATGCATGGGTTTTGCGCGGATCGGCCAAGTCGGGCAGAAACATCGGCTGCCCGGGGAACAGGCGCTGGTCCTGCGCGATGCTGTTGGCTGCGGATAGCCAGTCGACCGGAATGCCGTGGGCCTCGGCCAACATCGCCAGGGTCTGCCCGGGAAAGGCGGGTTTGATGGTCATCGGCACAAAGGTGTCGACAATCGCTGCGGCTCCCGGTAGCGGAACGATCAACAGGTGTTGATCCGACAGAACGGTGGTTGGCGACAGGCCGTTGATATGGGCCACGAGCGTTGCCGGCACATTGTGGCGGTCGGCGGTTTCGCCCACGGGTCGATCCTCGCCCGGCACAAGCAGCCAGTGTTCGCCGTTGTGGGCATGGGTTCGGGGGGCCAGCCCGGGCAGGAGCCAGGCCAGCAGGAGAACGGCCAGCAGGGCGGCCGTGACCGATTTGGTGGGAAGGGATGTTCGAGCAAACATGGCACCAGGCATGGTCCCGCGATGGCGACAATCGGTCGGTTGGACGAGGCCTCCCGCTGCGGCTGTCGACACCGATGGCAACGCTAATGGGGCAGATAGCCTATCCAGGGGAGATTGCGGTATTTCTGCCGGTAGTCCAGACCGTAGCCGATGACAAAGAGGTCTGGAATCTCAAAGCCAAACCAATCCACCGGCCAGTTTGCCTGGTTCGGCAGGCGCTTGTAGAGCATGGAGATGTAGCGTACCGAGGCCGGGTTCATGGTGTCTAGGCGAGCCGCAATCTGGCGCAGGGTTTGGCCGGTGTCCACGATGTCTTCGACGACCAGCAGTTCCTTGCCCTCCAGGTCCAGATCGGGGCGCATGTAGATTTCCACCGTGTTGCCTGGGCGCAGGTTGTTGCCGTAGCTGCTGGCGGACAGGAACTCGACCTCCGGGTAGATCGTCATGTATCTCAGGAGGTCCACGGCAAACACGAGGCTGCCGCGCAGGACCACCACCAGCACCAGCTCCTTGTCGCCGAAATACTCGGAGAGCTCCTCCGCCATGGACTTGACCCGGTCCTGGATTTGCTCGGTGGAAAACAGGGGTTCGATCCTGTCCAGGAATTCCAGGTCGGTGCTGATGGTCATCAGAGCTTGGGCTTCAACGTCTTTGCTGGGACGGAGACAACAAGTCCCGGCCGGGATCAATCCGGCCGCGGGGACTCCGCCCCATTCTAGGACTTGGCCTGGCTGATTCAGGATTTTACCCCGTCTCTGCCTCCGTCCGCCGGAGCACCTCGAGCAGTTCCGCCAGCATCATGGCGGTGGCTCCCCAGATACGGTGCTCGCCCACCTGGAAAAAGGGCACGTCGACGTCAAGGTCTCCGAAGTTCCAAATCTCCCGTTTGCGGCATGCGGGATCGAGCAGCAGGGCCAACGGACATTCCAATACCGCCTTGACCTCGGCCGGGTCCGGGCGAAACGCCGGCGCGGCCGACATCAGGCCCACACTGGGAGTGACCAAGTAGTGGCTGTTGGGGATGTAGACCGGGGTCAGTTGGCCCAGGACCTGGATGCACGAGCCGGGAACTCCGATTTCCTCCCCGGTCTCCCTCACGGCGGTGGCCGCAAGGTCCGGATCGCCGACTTCCCGTTTGCCGCCGGGCAGGGCGATTTGCCCGCTGTGCGGTCCGTCGTACCGGGGCCGTTCGATGAACGGCAGGTACATGTGGTCATCCCTGGCATAGAACAGGAACAGCACTCCGGCCTGGCGCAGGGGCCTCCGCTGGCGATCCGGGTTGTTGCGCCGGGGAGCGGGAGCCATGGTTTGCTGCGCGGGCTGACCCGGCAACGGCTGCTGCAGGCCCGACTTGAGCCGGGGTGACAGGGTGCGGAGGTCGGAAAGCAACAGCTTGTCGTCCTATGGGTGTGGGTGCCAGCGCAACCGGAGCACCGGTCGTCCCGGTTCACGTACAGCGTAGGCTGCGGCGTGGCGCAGTCCGCAGACCCAGACCGGATCACCGCCTTCCGCGTACACGACAGGCCAGTCCGCCCGCAGCGAAACATGAATCCTGTCGTCCCGCAGGATGTGGCGGATTGGCTTTCTGCCTGCCTGCATGCCGACGGGTTGCAACCTTAACTGCGGAATGGCCGGTTCCAAGCGGATGCTGTTGCCATGGGCCTCCAGGCTTGTCAGATCCAGGTAGACAATCCACGGGTAGGGATCGTCGCGCATTTTGGACATCGACGGGGGATGTTCGCAAGGCGTGGCCGAAAGCGTCCAGCCCGGCAGTCGAAGGTCCGCCCCAGCCAGTGGTATGGGCGCATGGCGCCAATCTGGCGGCAGGCGCGGGACATTGACCGGGAAGGGCATGGAGCCGCGTCTGTGAAGCGAGAGCAGATCCTGGTTGGTTGGCAAGTCGAACACCCGCGTCGGGGGGCGATGCCACACGGACCAGCACAGGTCCCCGAACCACGGCCTCGGCCCGCGGGACCCGTCGACGGTTTTCAGCTGCCGACACAACTCGTCCAAA
This sequence comes from Caldilineaceae bacterium, assembly GCA_026705565.1. Lineage (GTDB taxonomy): Bacteria > Chloroflexota > Anaerolineae > Caldilineales > Caldilineaceae > Bin34. The sequence goes on from JAPPAJ010000340.1 coordinate 16,316, forward strand.
CGGGCGGCGGAGAGTTGCCGGTTGCGATGCAGGCGGGCGACAGCCTGTGCCAGCATGCCACGCTGCTGCCATGGCGGGGCCTTCCGCAGAGGAGTGAGGCGCAGGATCACTGATTGGTCGGCACGCGGCATGTTCGGCTGTGGCAGAAACAGTTCGGACCGGGCCAGGTTGTCCGCGTGGATCCGTTCCAGGGCCTGGATGTCCGGACGCCACAACTCCATCTGGTTCGCCAGGAATCCGACCGTGTTGGTGCGCAAGGCGGCCAATTGGGGCACCACTCGGTGCCGCACGCGATTGCGCAGATGGCTCTCGTCCAGGTTTGACCGATCCTCCTCCCACCTCTCGTTCCAAGCCTCCAGACAGGACCGGATGTCATCGGGTGTCCATGCCAGTAGCGGCCGCCAGAGCAGGACTTCGACATCGGTTGGCTGGAATTGGGCTGCCGGGGAACTCCACTCTTCCATGCCGCGCAGGCCGGACAGGTGGGTGCCGCGGATCAGATTCATCAACAGCGTTTCCACCTGGTCGCCGGCATGGTGTCCGGTTGCGATCACTGCGGTCTGGCCGGGAGCGGCCAACCGCCGGGCGGTCTCGGTCAGCAGCCGGTAGCGGCCCTCCCGCCACCGGGCCTGCCGGTTGCGCATCGGCGTCCGGTCGGGATCCGTCAGTTCCAACCCGTGGAATGGCAGATTCAGGCGTGCGGCCAGTGACTTGACCGATGCAGCCTCGGCGGCGGAATCTGGCCGGTATCCGTGATCCACGTGACATACGTGGACGGTGCAGGCTGTATCCTGAAGGGCCCGGTGCAGCATGCGGAGCAGGAATGTGCTGTCCGCTCCGCCGCTCACCGCGGCCAATACCACGGCGGGGCTGCGATTCCCCCGGCCCGTCATGCTGCGGGCCATCGCATCCGCCAAGCAGTCGAGGCGGTGGTGCAGGGAAGCAGTTGGTGTCATGGCTTGGCCGACCCGTCGGTGCCGGGCCTTGTCCGGAACAGCAGAGCATATGGTGCCCCAATCCACCGCGGTGGACGGCGCTGTGTGCAGAAGGCCGGCGATTTTGTAGAATCAGGGTCGCCAAGTCCTGGTCCGCTTGCCTGGGGGGCTCGGTGTCCGATCCGGTTGTGTTCGTTGGAAACGGCATCAACGCAGTTGGTGCCGGGCGGCACGAGGGCCAGGGGCGGCGCACGCCGCACCTCGGTTCCCACCCCGACCGCCACTACGTCACAGCCATTCCACCGCAGCATAGGGAGACCGTTGGGTGTTCAACCCAATCGATTGGTTCCTGGGTCTATTCTCGTTTGACATAGGCATCGATCTCGGAACAGCGAACACGCTGGTCCATGTCATTCGCGAAGGGATCGTAATCGAGGAGCCATCCGTGGTGGCCATTGACCGATCCGGTCATCGCCGCAACCGGGTGCGTGCCATCGGGCGCGAGGCGCGCGAGATGGTGGGGCGCACGCCAGCCCACATCATGGCGGTGCGGCCGTTGCAGGACGGGGTCATCTCGGACTTCGATGTCACGGAGAAGATGATCCACCATTTCATCGGCAAGGTGCACGGCAATCGCATCCTCGGCGGCGCCAGGCCGAGGGTGGTCATCGGAATTCCCTCCGGCGTCACGGAGGTGGAGACCCGGGCCGTCAGGGAGGCCGTGCTGCGCGCGGGGGCCAGGGAGGTGCAACTGGTGGAGGAGCCGTTGGCGGCGGCCATCGGTGCCGGTCTGCCGGTGGCCGAGTCGATCGGATCCATGATTGTGGACATCGGGGGCGGCACCACCGAAGTCGCGGTGATCTCCCTGGGCGGCATCGTGGTGTCTCGGTCCATCCGGGTGGCCGGCGATGAAATGAACGAGGACATCATCAACTTCGCCCGGCAGAAGTACAACCTGTTGATTGGTGAACGGATGGCGGAGCGTTGCAAGGTGGAGATCGGGTCCGCGTACCCCATGGAACAGGAGCGGACGGTGTTTCTGCGCGGCCGCAACCTGATCACGGGCCTGCCGGAGGCAACGGAAGTCAGCTCCATTGAGGTCAGGGAGGCACTGTCCGGGTCGCTGGAGGTCATTGTGGAGGCGGTGCGCGGAACTCTGGACGAAACCCCGCCCGAACTGATGGCCGACCTGATGGAGTACGGGATTGTGCTGGCCGGTGGAGGCGCGCTGCTGCAGGGACTGGCCCAGCGCATCCAGGACGAGTCGCACATCAACGTCTACGTGGCGGAGAACCCGCTTACCTCGGTGGCTATGGGGACCGGCATGGTCCTGGAACGCCCGGACTACTACCGGGATACCCTGACCGGGGTCCAGCGGCGAGGTTTGCGCTGATCGCCCGGGATTTTTTCCACCCATGTACCTGAGGCAGGCCGCCTGACGATGCGAGACACGACGCGCCCGGGGATTTTCGGCGACCTGGGAGTACGGCTGCTGATCCTGGTGCTGGCTTCGTTCCTGCTGTTCGCCATGCAGCGGTCGGGTCAGTTTCAGGGTATCCGCGCGATGCTGACACAGGTCGCGTCGCCGGTGCAGTGGCGGATGATGGTGGAGACCAGCCGCTTCGCGGATTCGCTGGTCGAAGCACGGCGAAACCGGGCAGTACTCGCCGAAGCAGGGACGTTGGCGGCGGCCAATGAGATCCTGTCCGCCGAGAATGCCGTTCTCCGGGAGGCGCTGGCGGAGAACGAGCGTCTGCGCGAACAACTGGCGTACGGCACGGCGAATCCCCGATTCACCTTCCAGGGAGCGCATGTCATAGGACGGGTGCTCGGGTTCGATCCGCAGGATGCGCAGGAGAGCCTGGTCATTGACGCCGGCCGCAACCGGGGGCTGGCCGTTGGCATGCCGGTCATTACGCCGGTGGGACTGGTGGGGCGCGTGAGCACCGTCACCGACCGCACGGCCCGGGTCCTGTTGTTGTTGGACCAGAGGAGTTCGGTCAGTGCCCTGCTGCAAAACAGTCGGGTGAGCGGACAGATCGAGGGGGTGGCCGGCGGAGGCTTGGAAATGGTCTTCATTACGGACGCCGATCCCATTATCCCGAGTGAATTGGCCGTAACATCCCGTATGGGCGGAACGCTGCCCCAAGGCATTCCGATCGGAGTTGTCCGGGAGCTGGTGCCGGCCAGCGGAACCTCCGGGGTGCGTGCAGCCATCGATCCGGCCGTTGACTTCCGACGATTGGAGTCCGTGATGGTTCTGACCGGTTTCGAGTTGGAGGGAAACGGCGCGAACGGAGGCTCCGGGGACAACGGTTCGGATCCGCCCTGACCAGCCGGAGGACGCTGCATGCAACAGCAACGCACGAATACGTTCCTGGTTCTGTTGGCTGTCCCGGTGCTGGCCCTGCTGGTCATGTTGCAGGCCACGGTGGGTGCCCGTATGGCTCTTTTCGGCATCAAGCCGAACCTGGTACTCCTGGTGGTTCTGCTCTGGACCCTGCTGCGGGGACGGCGGGAAGCCCTGCTTGTCGCGTTCACGGGGGGCTTCTGGCTGGATTTCCTGGCGCTCACCACTCTGGGAATTTCCAGCCTGGCCCTGGTCCTGTCCTCCTTCATCACCGGCATCGGCAGGCGCGCCGTGCAACCCACACAGATACTGGTTCCCATGGGGGTGGGCATCCTGGGCACCCTGATCTACGCCGCCGTGTACTGGGTGGGACAGGCCGTGGCCACCGGATCGCTGCGGACGCTGACCAGCCTGCCGGACTACTGGGGCATCCAGCCGCTGTACCAGGTTGCGGCCATGCTTCTTCTGACGCCCTGGCTGTACGGGCGCCTGTCCCGTACACCGGACCTGGGGACCGAAGGCGATGTTTAGTTCCTCGCCGGCCGTACACCCCGACGGGTCCGGGCGGTCTGTTCGGATCGGGGTCCGGTTGGCCCTAATCGTCCTGTTGGGACTGCTGATTGGGCGTCTGTACCAGCTGCAGGTGCGTCAGCACGAAACCTTGGCGGCCCAAGCGGACGCCAACCGGTTGCGCACGATCGAGATTCCGGCCCCGCGCGGCCTCATCTTCGACCGGAACGGCGAACTGCTGGCACGCAACCGCCCCAGTTATCAGCTGGCCATCGTGCCGGAGGAACTGCCGGACGACGACTTGGACACGGAGGCCGATGAAGAGTACGAGGCGATTCTGCAAATCCTCGAATCCCTGGGACCCAACCTTGACCGGAATGCCGTGCTCGATATGCAGCGCAATCTGCATCGGAGTCTGGGATGGCTGGACTACAGGCGGATCCTGGTCGACAACAAAGTGCCCTTTTCCGTATTCGAGATTCCCTATCGCGAGTTCGTCGACCTGCTGATCCAGATTGGTGTTGTCGAAGAGACCACGGTCGCAAGTGCCTCGATCGAGGAGGAGGCGGCCGCCGCGAGCATGGTCAGCCTGCCCGATCTGAACCAACCGCTTCCCGTCGAGGGTCTGGCCTTCCTGATTCAGAATTTGGCCCAGACCCGCCAACAGGGCAATTCCTCCGAACCGTTTCCCATCCTGACCGGTCTCAGCCGGGAAGCCGCCTTCACGATTTCGGAGCAGTCGTTCCGGTATCCGGGCAGCCGCATCCTGGACGTGTCCGTGCGGGAGTATGTTTACGGGGAACTGGTCAGCCACATTCTGGGCTTCATGGGGCCGATTCCCTCATCGCTGGCGGAAACCTACCGGGAGCGGGGCTATCGGTCGCCGGCGGAACTGGTCGGTCTGTCGGGGGTCGAGGCCGAATATCAGGACATCCTCCGCGGCACGCCGGGCCAGCGCACGGTCGAGGCGGACATCTTCGGGCGCGTGGGGCGCACCATCGACGAGGTGGTGCCGCAGCCCGGCCAGGACATCATTCTGACCGTGGACATCCAGCTGCAGCGGGTCATGTACAAGGTGTTGCAGGAAATGCTGACGGTCCAGGACGCCATCAGTGGTGTAGCCATTGCGGTGGATCCGCGCTCGGGCCAGCTCTTGGGTATGGTCAGCCTGCCGTCCTTCGACAACAACATCTTTTCGGAGGGCCTGGGCGAGACCTACACGCGCATCATCGAGGACGAGCGCAGGCCGCTGATCAACTACGCGATCGGCGGGCTTTATCCGCCGGGCTCGACCTTCAAGATTGTGACGGCCTCGGCCGGCATGGCGGAAGACATCATTACGCCCCGCACCGTCATCGTGGACGACGGGCCGATCTATCTGCCGAGCAAGTTCTTTCCGGATGATCCGTCCCAGGCCCAGGAGTTCGTCTCCTGGAACCACCATCGGGGCTTCAACCACGGTCCCTTGACCCTGCGCGAGGCGATCGCGGTGTCCAACGACATTTACTTCTACTATGTGGGCGGTGGTTATCCACAGACGTTCATCGGTCTGACGCAGGAAGAACTGGCGCAATGGGCCCGCGTCTTCGGCTATGGTTCGGCAACCGGCATCGACCTGCCCGGGGAGGTTAGTTTTTCGGTCCCCGACGACCAGTGGAAGCGTGTCAACTGGGCATCCAGTTGGGTACAGGGCGACAGCTACAACATGGCCATCGGCCAGGGCTATTTGCTCGCGACCCCCTTGCAGGTGCTGCAGAGCCTGGTTCCGATTGCCAACGGCGGCAAGCTGTACCAACCGCAGGTGGCCCTTCAGATCACGGATCCCTCCACGGGCCGCACGCAGGAGTTCGAGCCCAGGCCCATCCGCGACGTGGGCTTGGACCGCGTTACACTGGACACGATCCGGCTGGGCATGCGCGATGCCGTCAACTCGGTGGAAGGCACGGCGACACGGGGCCAGATCGAGGGTGTGATCGTGGCCGGCAAGACGGGTACGGCGGAGTTCTGCGAATATGATCCCGCCCTGGAGGACTGCCGCCGGGACGAAGAGGGCGATCTGCCAACCCACGCCTCCTACCTGGCCTTTGCGCCGTTCAACAATCCCGAGATCGCCGTGATGGTGTTTGTCTACGACGGGGGCGAGGGTTCGACGGCCGCCGTGCCCGTGGGCACCGCCATCCTGGACGCGTGGTTCACCATCAAGGGCCAGGGCAGTCTGGAGACGGGCGCCGGGTAGCGCAATGCTGTTCACGAGTGCGTCCCGAACCGCGGGCGTGTCCCGGCGCGGACTGGCGCTGGTTCACTTCGACTGGTGGCTGTTGGCCGCGTCCCTGTCTTTGGCCATCTTCGGGATTGCCATGATTTTCAGTGCCACCCGCGGCGTTGTCGACCCGGTGATCCAGAATCGCTGGACGGCGCAAATCGCCTTTCTTGTGATTGGCATTGTTGCGTTTTTCATGGGTGCGCTGCTCGACTACCGGCTCCTGCGGCTGGCCGGTTGGCCCGGCTACTGCTTTTTGCTGGGTGTGCTCGTGCTGGTGGAGCTGTTCGGAACGGAGCAGAACCTGGCGGTGCGATGGCTCAGCGTGGGCAATACGGTGGTCCAGCCAACGGAGGCCGGCAAATTCGTATTGATTGTGGCGGTGGCCTGGTACCTCAGTCGCTACTACTCCGAGGAAAAGCGCCTCAGCGTCCTGTTCCTGGCCTTGGGGGCGTTGGTTCCGCCTCTGTTGCTGGTCTATCGGCAGCCCGATCTGGGCATGGTCGTGACCATGCTGTTCATCATTGGCGCCATGATCCTGATCTCCGGAGTCACGGCTGCCCACTTTCTGGTTTTGTCCAGTCTGGCCTTGGCGGTTCTGTTCCTGGCCTACGGGACCCTGCAGGACTACATGATCGACCGCATCAACATGTTTCTTGCTCCGGATGCCAACAGGGAAGCGGTCTTCAACGTCACCCAGGCCCTCATCAGTGTGGGCAACGGCGGCCTGTTCGGCAGGGGCTGGCTGGAGGGAACCCAGAGCCAACTGTTCTACCTGCGGGTGCGCCACACGGACTTCATCTTCAGCGTGGTGGCGGAGGAATTCGGATTTGTCGGCAGCTGCGCCCTGCTGTTGGTGTTCGGGTTCCTGCTGTGGCGGCTGGTGCGCACCATGGAGTTGGCCGAGGATGCCTTTGGGCGGTTGCTGGTGGGGGGTGTGGCGGCGCTGATTCTGTTTCAGATGTTCGTCAATGTCGGCATGAACATCCGGCTCATGCCCGTCACCGGCATGACCCTGCCGCTGGTGAGTTCCGGGGGCAGCAGCCTGGTTTCGACCATGTTTGCCATCGGCCTGACGCAGAGCGTCAACCTGCGGCGCAGCGTGCGGGTTGATACGTTCTGACGAACGCAACCAAGACGGTCCGGTAGCCGGCAAGGTCCATTGCTGCATGTCTAGCGACCGCGGAAGGATTCGGTTGTTCCTGGTCCCGGATGGAATGACATGATTGCGGAAATTGCCGCGCGTACCACCCGGCACCCGGCAGCCTTTGCCGATGCCGGCGCACACCGAGCTTGCCAAGAAGGCGGTTTGCCGTTAACCTATGGGACAGTTGGTTCACCATCCGGGAGAACTGTCATGAGCGACAGAGCTGTCAAGGTATCGATCGAATTCTGCCTGCAATGAAACTACTCACCCATGGCTGCCCGTGCGGCAGAAGACCTCTTCACCGAGTTCAAGAGTGGGATTGAGTCCATGAAGCTGATCGCCGGCGGCGGCGGCCGGTTTGAAGTTGTGGTGGACGGCGATCTGATCTACTCCAAGGCCGAGACAGGCCGCCACGCCGAGGAAGGCGAGCTCGTGAGGCTCGTTGCCGAAGCCACCGGCATGGTGCCCAAGTCCATGGAGGCCGTTGCCTGACAGGCAACACCGTATATGGCTTGAGGGCCGCAGTCGGGAGGATGGTTACGCACCATTTCCTGGCTGCGGCGTTTTTGTTGGTCCAGCATCCGTCCAGGTACGAACGGTGCGTCGGCAACTTGGTCACGGTCCATGGAATTCCCGAATCCTGACTTGGTTTGCGGATCGGACACGGTTGCATAGGCTGTCGTACGACGCGCGGTTGATGGAACCAAGGTCGCGGCAGGACATGGACAGTTCGATTCCGGGCACAATCGCAACGTTCCGGCCGCGCGTTGGAATGGGGTGATGCCCTCGGGGCCGTCACCGATAAGGCAAGTGAGACCGGTTGGGAGTCGTCAAACAGCCCGTATCCGTTCCGGCACGATCAGGTGTCCGGTGGCGGGTTCGGCTCTCAACGCGGGGGCAGGGTGTCGGAGTCGCTGTCGGTTGCAGAAAGGGAAAGCCAACTTCGCCATTCACTCGGGTTTGTCTGGACGTTCCTGATGCGAATCAAGGCATCGGGCGGCGGGCCGTTTTCCTGCCACGTGTTTGCGATTTGTTCCAAATCGTCTGAAGGCACCAACCCGTCCAGGAATGTGCGGAGGACTCCAATCGTCACCTGATCTGCCTCCGACAGGTATGGGGGAGGAGGCAGAGGGATGGATTCCACCCCGCCGAAGGGTTCGTCCTTCAGCCAGTGTGCATACTTGACGTCATCCGGGGTTTTGTCCAAGTGCTCAAGGATGTGATCAGCCAACCGTCCGCAAACCTGTTGGGCTGCGACGATGATCGCTTCGGGAGGATCGGGGGGCCAAACCAAGTCAACCCCACCGTACAGGGATGGATTGCGGAACTTGACCAACGCATCCCTTTGAGCGGACGTTATCTTGCTGTCCAACCATGTTTGAAGATCTTGAGGCAAAGCCGTCACGAACTCATTCAGAGCATGGTGGTGGTCGAATCGGATGGTGTGAGCTCCCAAGGTGGCCTTGACAGCCATTTCCATAGCCGAGAGTGCGTGGAACAGAGCAAAGTGCAGACGGTTGTTGCCCACATGTGAGAGGGCAACTTCCAAGTGCCTCTGTGACGCTTGCAGCAGACTCTGCACGCCTGGCCAAGGGTTGTCTTGTGGCATGGGAGGGAGATGCTCTCCTTCGGTTGTGAGGCCTAAAAGCTGTACTTGGCCTGCGACGTGGGGGAAAGATGTGCGGAATTCCTCAAACTCCATCCATGGCAAGGGTGTGATTTGGATTGGAGGCGAACTGCTATACACGACTTCGGCTTCCTTGCGGGCCTGCTCCCCCAGAGTGCAGATTGTTTGCATGTCGGAAGATGCGCCCAGCACCGCCAAATCAATGTCCGACCGCGGTTTCCAGACACCCGTGGCGCGGCTGCCGAAGAGGATCACCTGATGCGTGTCCGGCAGGTGATCTTGCAGTGCCTGCGCCACCGCCAAGGCCCGTGTGTCCGGTTGGCCTTGTCCGTTCTCCACCGCCGCATCCCGTGTTTGCGGCGGCATTTCAACCGCAGCCATGTTCCGCCTTCCCTGCTTGTGAGGATGTCATTCTACGGGAACTTCCAACCAATGTGGGCCAGAAGCCGTACTGGCCCCACATCAGTTTTGGCACCAACCAATTGATCAAGACTGGCTCACACCTGCTGGGAACAACCGCCTGATTCATCCAGATAACACACCCCTGTCAAGCCCCCGTTCCCTGGTTTCCCTGCTGGTCGAAGGGGCTGACCACAACCAGGAGGTTCGTCGGGACCCGTGGCGGTTCCGCTGCGTTCGAGCGCGCGTTGGAACAAAGCAGCTGGTTCATCATCCGCCTACTGCTCGGGGAGTGGATGTCCCCTCCGCCGCCGTCTCTTCGCGATCCAAAACCCGATGCCGGCCAAGGGGAGCATCAGGGCAGCCAGTCCCCACCATGCAGGATTCGGGCCATCGCTGCTCAATCCGTGAGCCTCCACTGGAGAGGATTCCCCCTCATCGTAGGCTTGACGCAACAACGTCACCGGATTCTGCTCTCCCATGCCTTGCACCGGGACCGTCAACCACAGGCTTGGTTCATCCCCTTGATCACTGCTGCGCGCTACCGCAACAAAAGTGGTCAGGGCTGTTTGCTCTCGAGGACAACGTTCGTCACCGCCCTGCATGGAGCCAGCCTCAAGAGCGGTTACCAGCCCATCGGATAGGGACGAGTCGGGCAGTGTTGCGGTCTGTTGAAATGCTTCCAACCCTTTGGCCACCACCTCCGGCCCGACCAGGATGTTCCCTTGCACCGAGGCGAACGGGTCGCTGGCTGCCCCTGACCAGGCATGGGTCTCACTCCCGGTGAAATTGGCTGCCTCGTGCCGCAGCGCTGCCACGCCATACTGTCTTGCTTGGAAGGAGGGGTCCACCGCCGTTGCCGAGGCAATCACATCCTGAGCGGAGGCACCTTCCAGCAAGCTTGCCGCGGCCCTGTCGAGCCGTTCCGCGTTTCCCGCGTCCACTTGCGCCTGAGCGACGATTACGCCATGGCTTGGCAGCAGCCGCGCCAATTCGATCCGGCCGTCGTCGGTCCACACTCGATACCACATGCGCTCTGGGTCATCGAGGGACCCGCCGATGGGCGAAGCCTGTAGGGAAAAGCCTGCCTCGACGCAGGTGGCGAGCGCAACGCCCACCTCGCCGGCATCGACATCCACGGCCACGATGTGGACCAAGTGCCTGACGATCCATCGTTGGCAGACGTGGCAGCCCTTATGCCCAAGGCCATGGTCAACAGGAGTGCAGCCGCAGCACCCAATGTCAACCCCATCTGCGCATTATTCGCCATTGTCGCTCGCTCTTCTTTCAGGGGCGAGCTCTGCCTCTGAAATCTGGTAACCCGTGCTCCAAGTCATCAGCTTCCGGTCATGATGGCACCCCCAATGCTACAGTGGCAATTCACAGCATCGTGGCCTGCTGCCGCCTCCGGCAGTAGCAGTGCATGGCCCCCACTGGCAGCGGTGGCGTGCAGCCCTGCAGCGGAATCCTTCGTCGACATTGTTGCCACCGCATCCGAGGGGCGACCTGCAAGGCATGGCCACCGCGGGACGACATGGTGGGACCAGGTGCACGTCGTCCAAATCCTGGAATCCAATCTGCAAATCGAATCCCGGCTCGAACTACGCCGCACCATGCAGGCTTCAACATCCGGCACGCTGGGAAGGCGATGGTCGCGCAGTTCCGGGTTCGGTAACCAGCGGTGCTGAAGATCTTCGTAAGTCGTGACCACGTGGCCTTGCGGTCACGCGGTGAACCAGTCTCTGCCGGGAATGCGGGCAAGGCTTCAACCAAGCCTGCTATTTGAGGAAGCGTTGTCTGCCAAGGGTTCGGTTCTTCTCGCAGGGGATGCTGGAAGCCGGACTCCCCACTCAACCAAACAGTTGAGTGGAGACCTGCAGCCGACTCGCATGGCCATACAGGCTGATTTTCTGCGAACCACTTGGTTCCGGTGATGTTGCCGGACCGTTGCAATGTGGTCCCGGATGCCGCCGCGGTCCAGACCGTCAGCCTGCGACGAAGGATCTACAGGCTGTCTGACAGGTTGGAATTGCCTTGGACTTCGTCCAGCCGGGAACGTGCCAGGTATTCCAAACGTTGTGCTTGCACGAGAAGTGTTGTGCGCAAATTCACTTTCACCTGTCGTTCGCTAATCACGCGTGCCAGCTCCGCGAATGTCTGGGCTCGGCGCGCTATCCTGAGGTCGGGATGTTTCCTGACCGCGCGTAGTTCGGGTGCGAGAATGAACCCCCTGATCGAGGGTGGCATCTCGATCACGTCCTTCGACGGAATGTTGCCTTCGTTCAACGTCGCGCCGAACGTCGATTGTTCAAGCGCCATTTGGTGTACCATGAATTCCGCTCGGGATAACAATTCCTTGCTTTCTTCTGATATTTTGTTTTTCGATGGAGATAGATCCCAGAATGGCCACATTTCGATCTCTGCTACTTCGAAGGGATCCAGTACGTGCATTGCAACAGCGTCGGTTCGCTGGTTGGTCAAGTGCCTTCGAATCCTTGTTCGCAGGCTTTCCCAAGTCTTGCCCACGTAGATAGGTTCGCCATCGTAGTCGTAGAAGAGATATACGCCACATCGACAGCTCGACTTTGTACAAAGTCGGTGCGGGCGGTGAGAGTTCGGGCGCGTATCAGGCCGAGTAGCAGAGGGCGGCCAGGAGCGGTGCAGGTGGCGGCCGGGGAGGTTTTGGGATGTCGGGGGTGGCCGGGGACATCCAAAAAAGCAGGACCTGCGTCCAAAGGTCGTGGCGGACAGAGGCCAGGACATCGGAGAAGGTGGGGACGGTCTTGGCATACCAGGCGGCCCGGCGGGGGCGAAGGGTCCGCGCCCGGCGCAGGCGGTGGGCGACCAGGATGAGCCAGCTGAAGAGGCCCAGCAGGGCGGGGGTGGTGCGGGCGATGGCCGGGGCCGACCACTGGCGCTGGGTCTCGACGCCGAGGTGGGTGCGGACCTCCTGGAAGGTCACCTCCGCCTGCCAGCGCTGCAGGTACCAGGCGAGGAGGGTCCGGGGCGCGAGGTCGGGATTGGTGCTGAGCAGGGCCTGGGGCTCCCGCTGTCCGGTCGGGTCGCGCAGGAGCAGCCAGCGCAGGGGGACGACGGGCTCGCCCGGGTGATACCAGAGGGCCGTGCCGGTGGCGGCCTGAAGACGCCTTTGGGTGCCGTCGGGCCAGCGCTGGGTCAGGTCGGTCCAGACCGTGGCCGGGTCGGCCAGGACCGTCTTCAGGGAGGGCAGACGGGGCCCCACAACCCGCGGCCGCCCGATTTGTCCCGGCTTGCGGGGCGGGGGCGGATCATGCAGGACGGCGTCCAGGCGCAGCCGGGACAGGAAGGTGACGGGCGGCTCCAGGCCCTGGCAGGCGGCCAGCAGCTTCAGGGTGGCGTAGGTGCGATCCCCGACCACCACCAGCTCCCGGTCGGGCAGCCAGCGGCGCAGGCGGCACAGCATCTGGCGCGCCCAGTCCGTAATCGTCTTGTGGCGGCGGCCCTGGGTCTCGTGGTAGCGCCGGGACGGGGCCAGCACGGTCAGGAAGGGCAGGGCCCACACCCGCCGGGTCCAGGAAACCTCGGCCAGCAGCATCAGGCTGACCCAGCGCAGTCCCTTGGCCTTGACGAAGTGGCCGTGGGAGGAGCGCACCGGGTCCCGGTACACCCCCAGGGCCTCGATCTTGTCGCCCCAACGCCGTTCCAGGGTCTCGTCGATGGCGAACAGGAGCGGTCCCGTCGGGACCAGCTGCCGGACCAGCAGCCCCAACAGCACCCGGCCGACGGCCAGGGACGACCAGGAGGCCCGGTTGAGGACGTGGTGGTACAGGGCAAAGTCGCCCTTCTCCTGAAGGCCCAGCGCATACAGGGCCGTGGACACCGTGCGCCGACCGGGCGCCAGAATCACCCCTGTCAGCAGGATCTGCGCCTTGCGCCAGGTGCGTGCGTCGAACAGTGATGCGAAGGGCGACAGCAACGGTACAATGGCGTCCGGCAGGCTGGGCATGATGAACCTTTTGTTGTGATTTGGTCCATTGTGCCAGCCTGCTTTGCCTTCCCTATTCCGATGTCAAGTTGTACAAAGTCGAGGACAGTTCCCAACCACCATTCCATTGGCGCACTGTGTGTTCAAAATCCGGGCCGCCCCTTCGTACAGTGCCCTTACTTCGGGCTGCTCTGCCGGTGTCATCATTTGGTCGGATGGAAATGAACTGAAGTCAATCAGGTTGTGTACGGAGTTGAACGAAACCGCAGAATGAGCTCAGCTGTGTCCAGTGCCAGTCTTACCTCTGGATGGAACGTTTCGGAATCGTCTTTCGTCTCCAGCCGTTTGGTTGGATTTGCCGCCATCCGGGACGCAACACTACACAGGGCAAGTCGCTGTTAGTGAACTGCCATGGTTGCTCAAGGTGTACCCTGAATGCCGTGAACGGACATGATCATGGGTTGGACGGTACTGATCGGGTTGCAGGGAGCCTCCTGAACAGCAGTACCTTGTGCTTGCGCCAATGCACGTGAAGCGTGGTCGTCACCGGTTGATCCGGATGTATAGTCTATAGGGAGACGCCAACGATCGTGGTCCGCGGCTGAAGGTTTGACATGCCACCTCATTCGATTGCCGGGCAACTGGAACTGCCCCTCCCGCCCGTGCAACGCACGGCAACACCCGTGAATCCTCCCCCAGCCGGAACCTTCTATGAGTTCTTTGCCGGGGCCGGAATGGTCAGGGCTGGCCTTGGCCGCAACTGGACATCGCTGTTTGTCAACGACTTCAGCCGCCAAAAGGCGAGCAGTTACCGGTGCAACTGGCATTGGGAACCTGTGTGCCAGGACATCCGTGATGTGACTCCGGAACAGCTCCCGGGTTCCTCAGACATGGCCTGGGCATCGTTTCCCTGCCAGGATCTGTCCCTGGCAGGAAGAGGTGATGGGTTGGACGGCGATCGCTCCGGTACGTTCTGGCCCTTCTGGAATCTGATGCTGAAGCTGAAGGAGCAAGACCGTGCGCCGACCATGGTTGTGCTGGAAAACGTTTGCGGTGCGCTGACATCCCACAACGGTCGGGATTTCAGCAGCATTTGCGATGCCATGTATGAAGGGGGCTATCGATTTGGTGCCGTGGTTGTCGATGCCGCCGTGTTCCTGCCCCAGTCGAGGCCGCGCCTGTTTGTGATCGGGGTCTGTCGGCAAGCACAGGTACCGAGGATGCTGGCTGGTGCCGGACAACGGAGCATCTTCCATACCGGTTCCCTGGTCAAGGCGTTCCGGCGGTTGCCCGAAAGCCTCCGCCAGGAATGGATCTGGTGGAAGTTGCCGGTGCCGCCCGGCCGTTCCGCACAACTTGCCGATCTCATTGAGGAGGCCCCAACCAGTGTCTCCTGGCACCATCCGGACGAGACTGCCAAACTGCTTAACCTGATGAACGAACGCCACCAAGCCAAGGTGAAGGAGATGCGACGTTTGGAACGTCGTGTGGTTGGCACGGTGTACAGGCGGACACGCACCGACTCCAACGGTGCCAAGGCGTTGCAGGCCGAAGTCCGTTTTGACGGTGTTGCAGGTTGCCTGCGTACGCCGACGGGGGGCTCCAGCCGACAGTTGGTACTGGAAGTCGAGGGAGAACGAACGCGATCGCGTTTGATGTCAAGCCGGGAGACGGCCCGCCTCATGGGCCTGCCCGACAGCTATGTGTTGCCCGAAAACTACAACGAGGCCTACCACCTGACCGGCGACGGCGTCGCGGTGCCGGTGGTGCGGTTCCTTGCCGAGGAGATTTTGGAGCCGGTACTGGCGCTCAATCAATCCGGCTGACGTTGCACCACCGTCCAACGAACCCGGAAACCAGGTTGCGGATGCCGTCGCGGCCTTGCCATAACCGGCTTGGTGTCTACAGGCCGGAGACCATCAACAGGCCCGCAAAGAAGGCCGGAAAAATGCCGCTGGCCAGGATCATGACTCCGGCCAGCACCATGCCCACCTGCATGGTCGGCGAACTCTGTGGAGCATGAACTTCCTGTGGTCGCTGCACATCGTGATCACGATGCCGCAGGTAGTAGGCGCTGACCGTGCTGTTGACAACTTGCACCGGACTTGGCCGGTGCAGATTGTGTACCAGCCCCCTTTTTTGCAGTGCTCTCCCTCACCTTCAAGCTATCTCACTGGATTGTAGGGGTTGCTACCGGTTGATCTGAGTGTAGAGAGTCCAATCCCTCCAATTGCACTGGTTTGATGCTGAAGTCGCGGCAGGCCATCCAAAGCGATGGTCGGACAACTGGAACTGCCCCTCCTACTGGAGGGGTGCCACCGGAACTTGTACTCGAGCATATCCGCAGGCAATCGCTCATATCCACGTCCACAAGGGCCCGCGCCAGCCGTCGGTTGTATCCCATGCCCGAGATGTTCAGTGTCTCGACTATCACCGTGTCGCCGCGCTTGGCTGTTGCTGTGGTGGCCCTTGTGTGATGGTGTCCCGACGCATTGTCTTAAATTCGCGCTAGGATCTCAGCCTTCTTGGATTCAAACTCGGTATCTGTCAAAACACCGGATGTGTGGAGCTTGCCCAACTGCTCCAGAAGCGATACGGGATCGTCTGCTGGCGGTGGGGCTTGTGTGGCCGCCGACTTGGTGGCTTCCATCTGCGCCTTGACAACTTCTACAAACGCGGACACGTTGCCTACCTGGATCCACTTCATCTTGGCGCTGTTGCCAGACGCGAAGAAGTTGATGTAGTGGCCTAGGAATCCTTTGCCCATTTCTAGCGACGAGATGTTGCCGTAGGGTACCGATTCTAGGTCGAAGCCGGTCAGTTTCTTCGCGTAGAACAGGAGGCGTTGGTTGGTGGCGATGAAGATCCCGTCACGGACAGAGTCCGACCCCATGCGCTTGATCTCGTATGAGCCAAGCACCGACGCCAACGCGTCCTCTCCGGGTGCGAAGTGGTCCTTTGCGTGCTCTAGCAACTTGTCGATCTTAGCCATTTCCATACCCTCTCATACCACTCCAGTATGATCAAGACATTCCAGTGCCCCTGAGCGGGGCTTTCCGGATCTGGCTGCCATACTTTCAAGATCGTGCCCAGCGTCACGGACATGCCTGCTGCAACCGAACGACGTTGGGCTCATCTTACAGGCCGGGTACCGTCAACAGGCCCATGAAGAAGGCCGGAAAGACCCCGATGGCCAGGACCATGACCCCGGCCAGCACCATGCCTACCTGCATGGCCGGCGAACTTTGGGGCGCATGGACTTCCTGCGGCCGCTGCTGGAAGTACATCGTGACCACGATGCGCAGGTAGTAGTAGGCGCTGACCGCGCTGTTGACGACCACGACCGCAGCCAGCCAGGCCAGGCCTCCGTCCAGGATGGAGCGGAAAATCAGGAACTTGCCGAAGAAGCCGGCCAGGGGCGGAATGCCGCTCAGGCTGAACAGGAACAACGCCATGAAGCCGGCCAGGATCGGCATGGCGGCTCCGGTGCCGCGCAACTGGCTTCGCTCCACGTCCGTCTCGACGCTGTGCTCGATCGCCATCACGATGATGAAGGCGCCGATGTTCATGAAGGCGTAGGCGAACAGGTAGAACAGCGCACTGTTCACGGCCGTTTCCGTGCCCGGCACCAGGCCGGCCAGAACGTAGCCGGCGTGTGCGATGCCGGAGTAGCCCAGCATGCGCTTGATGCTGGTCTGGCACAGGGCCGTGACGTTGCCGACCGTCATCGTCAATACAGCCAGGACAATCAGCGGTCCCGTCCAATTCTCGAATCCGTACGGGAATGTCATCAGGAAGATCCGGACCAAGGCCCCGAACATCGCCGTTTTGGTGCCGACCGACATGAAGGCGGTGACGGACGTGGGAGCTCCCTGATAGACGTCCGGGGTCCACATGTGGAACGGTACCAGGCTCAGCTTGAACCCGAAGCCCACCAGCAACAGGGCAATCCCCGCCCACAGCAGAACCGCGCCCGGACCGCCGTCGGCCGCCGCCTGCAGGGCCGGTCCCATGCCGGCGAACGACACGGTCCCCGTGACGCCGTAGATCAGGGCGGACCCGTACACGAAGAACCCGGAGGCGAAGGCTCCCAGCAGGAAGTACTTGAGGCTGGCCTCGGTGCTGGACCGGTTGTGCCGGTACATGCCCGCCAGGAGGATCAGGCTGAGCGAGAAGGTCTCCAGGGCAATGAAGAGCACCATCAGGTCCGAGGCGATGCCCATGGCCATCATGCCCGTGGCCGACAGCAGCAGCAGGGAATAGTACTCGCCCGGGTACCGGGTAAAGGTCGACACGTAGCGGGAGCCGACCAGGAGAACCAGAATCGTGGTGGCCAGCACGATCAGCCGGATGCCGAAGCTCAGTGCGTCGGAACGGGCCGAGTCCTGGAACATGAGCCCGGACTCCCCGCGCACCGCGAAGGCCGCGACGGCGGCTCCCGCGGCGACAATCAGGGACAGGGCCAACAGGAGACCGCTGCCCCGGTTTGCGGCGTCGCCGCGGTGGTTTTCGATGCGTCTCAGGGCATCCACCATCAGCACGACGATGGCGCCGCCGGCCATCACCATTTCCGGCAGGATGGCACTGTAGTTGAGGTTCATCGGTGCGATTCCGGTGCAGGCCGGCCTGATCGGATCCGGTTAGGGAAGCAGGATTTCAACCGCCGGCACGATGTGGTCGAGCAGCAGGTTGGGATAAAGACCGATCACGAAGAACATGATCACGAGCGGCACGATCATCATCAGTTCGGAGCGCTGCAGATCCGGCAGCACCCCCACCTCGTTTTCCTGATGCCTGATCTCGCCCTGGGCCAGCTTGCGGAATGCCGTCAGCAGGTACCAGGCGGCCAGGATCACACCCGTGCTGGCCACGGCCGCGGCCGCCGGCGAAACCTGCCACGTGCCAAGCAGGATGGTGAACTCGCCCACGAACCCGTTGAGGCTCGGCAGGCCAACGCTGCTCAGGGCCGTAATCAGCAGCAACCCGCAGTAGACCGGCACGCTCTTCCACAGGCCCCCGAAATCGGAGAACAGGCGGGTGTGGCGACGTTCGTACAACAGACCCACCATGAGAAAGAGGGCGCCGGTGCTGAGACCGTGGTTCACCATTTGCAGCACTGCGCCGCTGACGGCCTGTGTGTTGGCCACGGCCAGCCCCAGCACAATGAAGCCCATGTGCGAAACCGAGCTGTAGGCCACCAGGCTCTTGACATCCTGCTGCTTCAGGGCCACCAGGGCTCCGTAGACGATGCCGATCAGCGAGAGCATGATCAGCAGGGGCGCATAGCTGGCAAAGGCCTCGGGGAAGAAGGGCATGGCCAGGCGCAGCAGGCCGTAGGTGCCCATCTTGAGCAGGACCCCGGCCAGGATGATGGAGCCGGCCGTCGGTGCCTGGACATGGGCGTCGGGCAGCCAGGTGTGGAACGGAAACAACGGGATCTTGACCGCAAAGGCCAGGGCAAAGGCCAGAAAGCCCAGTACCTGGAATGTGGATCCGGCGGTGGCCGGCAGCGTGGCGGCAATCTCGGGAATGGAGAAGGTGCCGGTCTGGACGAAGATGGCCACAATCGCGACCAGCATCAGGGCCGAACCCAGCAGCGTGTACATGACAAACTTCAGGGCGGCGTAGACCCGATTCTCGCTGCCCCACTGCCCGATCAGGAAGTACATCGGGATCAGCGTGAACTCGAAGAAGGTGTAGAACAGCACCAAATCCTGGGCCAGGAAGACGCCGACCATGGCGGTCTCCATCAGCAGCAGCAGGGCGAGGTGCTGGCCGAGCCGGTCCGACACAAAGCGGTTGCTGAAGCCGATCGCGATCGGCATGATGAAGGTGGTCAGGAGCACCAGCCAAACGCTAATGCCGTCCGCCGCCAAGTGCAGGGACAACCCGATCTCCGGGAACCAGGGGCGCTGGAATGCCAGCACGGCCTCGCCCGCGGTCAGGGCGGACCCGTCCTGCAGAAGGCCCAGACTGGCCGCGAAGGTGGCCAGGGAGGCCAGCATGGCCAGCGCCTTGCGCGATCCGTCGGAGCCGAGCAGCGCAACCACGACAGCGCCGGCCAACGGCATCAGGAGCAGGAGAGGCAGCAGGAAATCCATGGCAAACGGGTGTGGACCGTCAGGGATGCTGGACTAGACCGCCAGCCAGAAGACGACCACCAGAATCGTGGCGCCGACAAACAGACTGAGGGCGTACGTGGGCACTTGGCCATTGTTGACGCGTCGCGCCTGGCGGCTGAGGTTCATCGCCAGCCGTGCGCTGCCATTGACAATGCCGTCGATCAACATCTGGTCCACCACTTGGGCAAACCACCGGCTCGCGGCGTGCAGGGCGGGTACGAGGCCATCGTCGTACAACGCGTCAAGATACCATCGGCTTTGGGCCGTTTTCGTCAGCGGTTTCATGGTGGCCTTGACGGAGTCAATCCAGCCGGCATGGCGGTACGTACTGCGAATCAGCCACCAGCCGGCGACCGCAACCACGGCACTGACGGCCAGCAGGCTGATTTCCAACTGCAGGGGCGGTGGGGCATGGTGGCCGAGTACTCCTTCCAGGGCGTGCTCCAGGGTCAGCAGAACCGGAAGGTTCAGCGCACCGCCCACGGTTGCCAGCCCGGCCAGGATCCACAGCGGAACCATCATCAGCGCGCCGCTTTCGTGCGCGTGGCTGTGAATCTCCTGATCCCGGGGTGTGCCATTGAAGGTTAGCCACCAGGCCCGGAAGGCGTACACCGCCGTGATCAAGGCGGTGATCAGGCCCACGGCATACAGCAGCGGACTCTTTCCGAACGCAGACAGCAGGATGGCGTCCTTGGAAAAGAAGCCGGAGAAGATGGGAATGCCGGCCAGTGCCAATACGCCTATCAGGAAACAGCGGGCCGTGCCCGGCATCTTCTGTTGCAGGCCACCCAGCTTGCGCATGTCCAGTTCATGGGTTGCGTGCTGGACGCTGCCGGCGCTCAGGAACAGGAGCGCCTTGAAGAAGGCATGCGTTACCAGATGGAATATGGCGAGGGCGAAGGCGCCGGTTGCGGCCCCCAGGACCATATAGCCCAACTGGGACACGGTCGAGTAGGCCAATACCTTTTTCAAATCGTGCTGGACCAGGGCCATGGTCCCGGCGACGAAGGCGGTCCCCACCCCAACCCAGGCGGCGGTGGTCGAAGCCGGGGCCGACAGCTCCCAGAAGGCGTGGGTCCGGGCCATCAAATAGATGCCGGCGGTCACCATGGTGGCGGCGTGGATCAGCGCCGATACGGGCGTGGGGCCCGCCATGGCGTCCGGCAGCCAGACGTACAGGGGGAACTGGGCACTCTTGCCGGCCACGGCCAGCAGGAGCAACATGCAAACCGCGGTGGCCGGGATGGCGATGCCCGCCTCAAGTGCATGGAAGACCTCATTGAACTCCAGGGAGCCCACGATGGACCAAATCAGGGCCATTGCCAGGATCATGCCCACGTCGCCAATGCGGTTCACGATGAAGGCCTTCTTGCCGCAGTCGGCGAAGGAACCGTACAGATCGTCCTTGCGATCGAACCAGAAGCCGATCAGCAGGAAGGACGCCAGGCCCACGCCTTCCCACCCGATGAACAAGGTCAGGAAACTGTCGCCCAGCACCAGCAGCAGCATGGCCAGGATGAACAGGTTCAGGTAGAGGAAGAAGCGGTTGAAGTGTTCATCCCCCTCCATGTAGCCGATGGCATAGACGTGAATCAGGAATCCAACGCCGGTGACCACCAGCACCATTGTCAGACTCAATGGGTCCACCAGCAAGGCCATGGGGACATGAAGGGAACCCATGTCAATCCAGTTCCAGAGATGAACGGTGGTGCCGTGGTGGTCGTGGTTGCCGAACACGGCCGGTGCCATGGACAGGGCCAGCAGGAAGGCGACCCCCACCGTTCCACTCGCCACCACCGCGGTTGCGCGCCGGCCGATCACGCGGCCCAGGACGAGGTTGATTAGCATCCCGGCCAAGGGCAGAAGCAGCAACAGCCAGGCAAGGGAAATCATGGGAGCGGGAGAGCGGGTGGTCCGAAGGCCGCAGGGGCTCAGTTCCGGAGCAGGTTAAGGGTTTCGATGTTGATGTTGCGCACATGGCGGTTGTGCGCGATCAGGATCGCGAGGCCGATGGCCACTTCGGCGGCCGCCACGGCCATGATGACGAAAACGAATATCTGCCCTTCCAGGTTCCCCCACATGCGGGACAGCGTGATCAGTGACAGGTTGACGCTGTTGAGCATCATCTCAACGCACATGAAGATGATCAGGGCGTTGCGCCTCAGCAGGACGCCGGTCGCTCCGACCACGAAAATCAGAGCGCCCAGCACCAGGAAAAGATTGTTGCTGTCCATCAGCCGGTCGGCTCCTCGACCGGCTCCCCGGACTCGCGACGGCCCATGATGAGCGCGCCTATCAGGGCCACCAGCAGCAGGATGGCCACGAACTCGAAGGGCAGCAGGAAGCGCGTGAAGAGTTCGGTGCCAACCGCCGCCGGGGAGCCACCGGAGGCAATGCCGCCGCCGGTGCCGAGTTCCAGTTGTCCTGTCAGCTGCAGCACCAGCGATGCCAGCAGAATCAGACCCAGCACGAGGCTGGCCACGGCCGGCCGGGTCAAGCCCTGTTGGCTATGGTCGGCGGGATCGTGTCCGATCAGCATGATGACAAAGAGAATGAGGATCACGATGCCGCCGGCATAGATGATGACCTGGGCCGCGGCCAGGAACTGTGCGTCCAGCAGGACATACAGGATCGCCAGGGTGGCGAAGTTGGCCATGAGGAACAAGGCACTGTGGACCGGTTTGGCGGACACCACCACGCCGATCGCGGCGGCCAGGCTCAGGGCGCCGATCAGGAAGGCAAAGACGGACATGGTGCGGAGCGGAGAACCTTCGGTGCGGGTCAGGCTTCGGGCCGGATGATGACCTGTGGCTCGTCGGGGTTGAGCAGTGTGTCCTTGGTCAGGATGAAGTCGGACCGTTCGTAGTTGGCCATGGCAAAGTCGTGCCCCAGAACGATGGCCTCGGTCGGGCAAGCCTCTTCGCAGTCCCCGCAGAAGACGCAGCGCAGGAGGTTCACCTCGTAGGTCGTGGCGTAGCGTTCGCCCGGTGAGACCGGGTCGTGCGGATCGTTCTCGGCGGCGTCGACGTAGATGGCGTTCGTCGGGCAGGCGGCTTCGCACAGCATGCAGCCGATGCATCGTTCCATGCCGTTTTCATAGCGCCTGAGCTCGTGCTTGCCGCGGAACCGCGGATAGACCGGAATGGCCTCGTGCGGGTACTCCACCGTAATGGGTCCGCGGCGCAGGTTCTTGAGCGTGATGCCCAGGCCCTTGGCGATTTCGAGTGCGCCCTTGATGTAGCCGTTGACACTCATGACGTGGGTCCCTGTCGAATGGGTTGCCGGGAATGCAGCCTACTTGAGAAAGACCGTTATGACCGCGGACACGGTCAGGTACACCAGGCCGGCCGGAATCATGAACTTCCAGTTGAAGCGCATCAACTGGTCGAAGCGCGGCCGGCTGATGCTGGCCCGGATCCAGATGAACAGGAACAGCAGGGCCAGGACCTTGATGAACAGGTAAACCGGGCCCAGCCAGATGTACCGGTCCGCCAGCGGCCCCTGCCAACCCCCAAAGAAGAGCGTGGCGACCACCGTGCTGGTCGTGATCATGTTGATGTACTCGGCCATCATGAACATGGAGAACTTCATGCCCCCATATTCAGTGAAGAAGCCGGCCACCAGTTCGTTCTCGGTCTCCGGCAGGTCGAAGGGCGACCGGTTTGTTTCCGCCAGGATGGAGGTGAAGAAGAAGGGGAAGGCGAGCCAGATCCAGATCCACTCCCACGGAGCCCGCGGGGTTTCCACCAGTTCGACCAGGCTGAACGTGCCGCCCAACATGGCGATGCTGACCAGGAACAGGCCCAGCGGAATTTCGTAGGAAATCATCTGTGCCGCGGAGCGCAGGGCGCCCAGCAGCGAGTAGTTGTTGTTGCTGCTCCATCCGGCCAGGATGACGCCGAAACTCTCGACGCCGGTGATGGCGAGGATCCAGAGGAAGCCGATGTTGACATCGCCCATGGCCGGCACCCCCTTGGCGATGGGGATGACGGCCCAGACAATCAGGGCCGGGGCCAGGGCGAGCATCGGAGCCAGGACGTAGACGAACTTGTCGACATGCCCCGGGATGTACTCTTCCTTGAACATCGCCTTGACGGCGTCGGCGGCCGGCTGCAGCAGGCCGTACGGGCCGGCGCGGTTGGGACCGATGCGCACCTGGAAGCGCGCGATCAACTTGCGCTCCAGCCAGGTCAGGTAGGCGAACCCGGTGATGACCACCAAGCTGAGCACCACCGCCTGGATCAGGTAGATGAGCAGTTTCGGCATGACGTCCACCGTCGGCATTCGCCTAGGCCGCGGCCAGGCTGACCCATTCCCAGTAGCGGCCGTTGAGCACGGTCCCGACAGGCTGCTGGCCCAGCCCTTCCGGCATGAAGGCCGTGCCCGGCGCCACCTCCCCGTCCGCTCTGACTCTCACGGTTAGGGAACCGTAGTCGTTGCCGACGGTCGCCTCCGACCCATCGCCGATATCGCGGCGGGCCAGATCGACCGGATTCACGGCCAGATAGGGCTCCGGGATCAGGTTGGCGACCACATCGGTCAGCGTGCAGAGGCGGCTGTTGTCATAGAAGGTGCGGCCCCGGAACAGGCGCAGGGCCGTGCTGGACGGGGCGCCTTCCTCCGCGACCTGGACCGGAGCCTCCACGCGGGCATCGAGTTGCGGTCGGGCGCACACCCGTCCCAGTTCGCCCAGGGTGTCCCAGGCAATGTCCCGGTAGGCCGGGACCGCCTCGGCGATTTCAGCGGTGATGGCCTGGACTGATGCATAGCCCTGGCTGTGGTCGGAGAGACGGCCGCACAGGTGATCGAGGATGAGCCAGTCCGGTGCCGCTTCGGAACCGTGGATGTCCACGGCCTTGGGGCTGCGCTGCACCCGCCGTTCCATGTTGGTGAAGGTGCCGTCGGTTTCCACCCAGCCGCGGGCCGGCAGCACGATGTCGGCCTGTTGTGCCGTTGCCGTCAGGAACAGTTCCTGCACGATCAGCAGGTCCAGCCGGCCGAGGTTTTCGGCCCAGCGGGAATTTTCGCTCGCGGGATCGGCCCCCATTACATAAAGGCCCTTAATGTTCTTGCCGCATTCCTCGAACATCTGGGAATAGGTCAGGCCGACACCCTCGGGCAGGGTGCCCTGCCACAGGGATTCCAGCCGCTGTCGGGCCGGGCGGTCGTCAACCGCCTCACCGCCCGGCAGGCGGCTGGGCACGACGCCAACGTCATGGCAGCCCTGGCTGTTGGCATCCAGGCCGATGAAGGCAAGACGCTCGGCATGGCCCGTGGCCGTGGCCAGGCAGTGCAGGGCCTGCCGTACCTCTTCGCCGTCGACTTGTTGGGTGATGTCGGGGCCGCAGATGATCACCGCGCTTTCACTTGCCACAAGGGCTCCCGCGACCGATTCGATGTCGGCCTGGAGTACGCCGGTGCGCACGGGATTGGTCTGCGACCATCCGGACGGTACCGCGTCGGCTGCATCCGTACGTGTCAGGGCCGCCCTGGCCAGACTTTGGACCAGTGCCAGTTCCAAGCCGGGTCGGTACTGCAGGGACTGGCCGCGACGGCCGCTTTCGGTCTGGCGGGGATGGATTGAAATCTGCCGGGAGCCGCCCCGGCTGATCGCCCGCTTGAGATGGACGTCCAGCATCGGGATTTCCTCGGCCGGATCCACGCCGAAGAGGACGATCAGGTCCGCCTCCGGCTTGGGGCCGTACTGCGGCTGCATGAGATGGGCCAGACTGGGCACACCGGTCAGGGCCACCTTCATGTCCCCGCCCTGGCGATGGTCCACGTTCGGGGTCTGTAGGTGCTGGCGGGCCATGCGCTGCAGCAGGTAGTTGCTTTCATTGCTGAGCTTGGCACTGCCGATGGCACCCAGTGCGGTCGGTCCGGCCGCGGCGGACACCTCCTGCAGGCGTTGGGCCGCGAAGTCGAGGGCTTCCGGCCACGAAACCTCGGTCAGTTGTTCGTTTGGGCTGCGTCGCACGAGGGGCTTTGTCAGGCGGTCCGGATGCCCCACCCAATGGTGGCAGAACCGGTCCCGGTCGGTGATGAACTGGTCGTTGACCCCCATGTTCTCGCGGCCCAGGATGCGCCTGACCTCCGTCCCGTTGCGGGTGTCGACCGAGATGTTGTTGCCCATGGGGTCGTGCAAGCTGATGGTTGGCGTGCGCTCGACCTGCCAGGGCCGGTACTGGAAGCGGGAGCCGCGGTTGGTCAGGGCGCCAACCGGACAGATGTCGATGATGTTGCCGCTTGTCTTGGCATCAACGCAGGTGCCGGGCTGCACGTCGATGATGGTGTCGCCGCCCCGTTCGAAGAGCCCGAGCTGGGGCTTTTCCTCCCATTCCTCCAGGTAGCGCACGCACCGCCAGCAAATGACGCAGCGCTCCTGGTCCAGGACGATGGTGTCCGAAATGTCGTAGTTCTTTTGGGCGCGGCGCTTGGGTTCCACCAGCTGGCTTACACCGGGGCCGAAGCGCATTGTCATATCCTGCAGGGGACACTCGCCGCCCTTGTCGCAGATGGGGCAGTCGAGAGGGTGGTGCAGCAGGATGAACGCCAGGTTGGCCTCCTGAGCCGCCTGGGCCGCAGGCGTGTTGGTGCGGACCACCATGTCCGGCATGCACGGCATGTTGCAGGCCGTGTTGAGCATGGTGCCGCGCGGGCCCTCCATCTCCACCAGGCACTGGCGGCAGCAGGCCACCGGATCCAGCTTGGGATGGCTGCAAAACACCGGGATCTCAATCCCCATCTGCGTGGCGGCGTCGATCACCAGTGTGCCGCGCGGCACCGTAATCTGCTCGTCGTTGATGGAGAGGGTGACCGTTTCGGCCATGGCGCAACCTGGGTTTGGCGGAGCTTGGATCGCAGTCAGTCGAGGTCGACCACCGTGTCGCGCACCAGCGGGGCGTCGCCCACCGGTTCGAGGCGTATGTCGGAGATGCCGGACCCGATGTCGGCGTCGGGTCGGTAGATGGGCCGCACCGGCAGGTTCGGCGACTCGTTGCCCGGGTTGGTGGCGGCGATGTGCTCCCGCCACTCGTCGCCGAACTTGGCCATGTTGCTTTGCAGGCCCCAGACGGCCGCGAAGCCGAAGGGGCAGAAGGACTTGCCGGCGATGTTGTCGGCGATGAAGTCCAGCAGCTTCAGGTCCTGTTCCCGGCCCCGGCCGGCCTGGATACGCATCAGGATGTCCTCCATCCAGACCGTGCCCTCCCGGCAGGGAGTGCACTTGCCGCAACTTTCCTCGCGGAAGAAGGACACGGTGCGCAGCCCGACTTCCACCATCCGGGCATCCTCGTCCATCACGATGATGCCGGCGGATCCCAGGTTGGACCCGGCGGCGGCGATGCTCTCCTGGTCCAGGCCGGTGTCCAGCTGGTCCGGCGAGAACAGCTGCATCGACAGGCCGCCCGGAATCACGGCGCGGATGTCCTTGTCGCCCTTTTCCGGCCCGCCGCCGTGTTCGTGGATGAGCGTGCTGAGGGGGGTTCCCTGCGGCAGCTCATAGAGGCCGGGGCGTTTCACGTTGCCGCTCAGGCAGAAAATCCGCATGCCCGGGCTGGCCTCGGTGCCCATGGTGCGGTACCCATCCGGCCCCATGCGGGCGATGTGCAGCACGTTGCATACCGATTCGACGTTGTTGATGATGGTGGGCTTGGCGTAGAGCCCCGCCACGGCGGGGAAGGGCGGACGCGAGCGGGGGAAGCCGCGGTAGCCTTCCAGGCTGCTCAGCAGCGCGGACTCCTCGCCGCAAATGTAGGCTCCGGCGCCGCGGTGGACCACGATGTCGAGACCGAAGCCCGTGCCGAACAGGCCTTCGCCGAGATAGCCCTTGGCCTTGGCCTCGGCAATCGCCGCCTCCAGCCGCTGCCACGCGAAGTAGTACTCGCCCCGGATGTAGATGTAGGCGCGCTCGGCCTGCACGGCGTACGCGGTGATGATGATCGACTCGATCAGCTGGTGCGGGTCGTATTCCATGATGCACCGGTCCTTGAAGGTTCCGGGCTCGGACTCGTCCGCGTTGACCACCAGGTAGCGGGGAAAGGCGTTGGGGGCCAGGAAGCCCCACTTGACCCCCGTTGGGAAGCCGGCTCCGCCGCGGCCCTTGAGGCCGCTGGCCTTGACCTGCTCAACCAGTTCGTCGGGAGCGGGCGACCCGGACGCGATGATGCGTCGGGCCGTGGCGTATCCGGCCTCCACATCGTCCGCTTCGTATTCCTCGATGGTATGGGACTCGGGCCGGCCGACTCGGCGGGTCAGGTAGGGGGTCTCCATGCCAGCCACGGTGTAGGGACCGGCCCCGCGTCCGGTTCGTTCGAAGTCCCGGCCGGGCGTCCAACGCTCGAGCGTGTCGAAACCCTCGTCCTTGCGCAGCATGCCGAGGACCGCGTCGATGTCCTCCGGGGTTTCGAGTTCCTCGAAGTACCGGATTTCCCCGGAGGCCTTCCGGGTGGCCGCCACCATCGGCGCGGTGGCGCAACTGCCGAGGCACTCCATGTGTTCCAGTGTGAAGACGCCGTCGTCGGTGGTTTCGCCGTGGCCGACCTCGAGCGTCTCCTCGAGGTGGTGCATGCAGGCCGACGAACCGCGCAGCATGCAGGGCACGTTGGTGCACACCTGAAGCAGGTAGTCGCCCTTCGGTTCCTGGTGGATCATGTGGTAGAAGGAGACGACGGCTCCGACCTCGGACGGTTCCAGGCCCAGAATGGCGGCCAGTTCGTTTTGCGCCTCGACGGAGGCGTGTCCGTGTTCCCGCTGGATGGCGTACAGGGCCGGCAGGATCGCCGAACGCCCGCGTCCTTCCGGATAGCGGCCGATCAGTTCCCGGATGTCGGCGCGCAGTTCGTCGGAGAGAATTGGCTGGTTCATGATGTCCCAATCCGGGGTCAGCGGTCGACTTCGCCCAGCACGATGTCAATGGAGCCGATGTTCGTGATGATGTCGGAAAGCATCAGTCCCCTGCTCATGCCGCTGATGGCGTACAGGTTGTTGAAGCTGGGGCCCCGCACGTGGAGTCGGTAGGGCTTGCCCGATCCGTCACTGTAGATGAAGAACCCCAGTTCGCCCTTGCTGGCCTCGATGCCATGGTAGTACATGCCGGGTGGAACCTTGAATCCTTCGGTGAACAGCTTGAAATGGTGGATTAGGGACTCCATGCTCACGTCGAGCTCGGTGCGTGGCGGCGGGTTCACCTTGCGGTCGTCCGAACGGTAGAGGCCGTCGGGCAGGCGGTCCAGTGCCTGACGGATGATGCGGATGCTCTGGCGCATCTCCTCCATGCGTATCTCGTAGCGGCCGAAGCCGTCGCCGCGATCGCTCGTCGGCACGTCGAACTCGTACTGCTCGTAGCCGCTGTACGGCTGGTCCCGGCGCAGATCCCAGTCCACGCCGCTGCCCCGCAGCATGGGACCGGTCAGGCCCATGGCCAGGGCGTCCTCCCGGCTGACCATGCCGACGCCCTCCAGGCGCGTGCGCCAGATGGGACTGTCCTTGACCAGGTCGCGGTATTCGTCGATGCGGCCCGGGAACAGGTCGCAGAATTCGGACAGGGCACCCAGGAACGCCTCCGGCAGGTCCTTCCAGACACCGCCGATGCGGATGTAGCTGGTGGTCAGACGGGCGCCGCAGACCATCTCGAACAGGTCGAGGATACGCTCGCGCTCGCGGGTGGCGTACATCAGGAGCGACATGCCGTTGCCGGAAATGTCGAGCACGTGGGTCGAGAGCCAGAACAGGTGGGACGCGATCCGCTGCATCTCACTCATGATCACCCGAATGGCCTGGGCGCGTGCCGGGATCTCGAGGTCGAGCATGCCCTCCACCGCCAGCACGTAGCCGAGGTTGTTGTTCATGGCCGACAGGTAGTCCATCCGGTCGGTGTAGTACACGAAGTCCTTGTACCGGCGGTGCTCCCCGGTCTTCTCGAACCCCGAATGCAGGTAGCCGAGGTCCGGGTCCACGTTGACCACGCGTTCCCCGTCCAGCTCCACCACCAGCCGCAGCACGCCGTGCGTGCTCGGATGGTGGGGCCCCATGTTCAGGATCATGTTTTGCCGGTTCATGCCGGGCGGCAGGTCCGGGGGCAGGCTTTCGGGATCCAGGATCTGATCCCCCAGCGCATCGAACTCGGGATGGTCCCAGGTGAGCGAGAACGGCACGTCCTCGCCGCCCAGCGGCACGTCCTTGCGCAGCGGGTGGTTGGGCCAGGCGGCGGGCATCAGGATGCGGCGCGGGTCCGGGTGGTCCGCAAAGCGGATTCCCATCAGGTCCATTACTTCGCGCTCGGGCCAAATGGTCCCGGGAAACTGCCCGGCGAGGCTGGGGGCCTCCGCATCGTCGCCGCCCGGAAGGGGACACACGATGAAAAGTGCCTTGTGCCGGGAAAGGGATCTAAGGAGATAGACCGTCTGGAAGCGGACATCGGGATCCGGGTTGGGCAGTTCGGACAGGTCCACCGACGTGACGTCGATCAGGGTGGTGTAGGCCAGTTCGCCATCGCGCAGCCAGGTCACCAGGTCCCGCAGATCCGCAGGCGCCACGTGCACGAACGGCAAATTGTGCTGTAGGCCCGCGGCCAGGATGCGATCGCCGAATGCCGCCGCGATGGCCTGCGTATCCTCGGTCTCACCGTCCGGCTGCGGGGCGCGGGCCGGAATGCTGATGTCGTCGAGGTTGGGCAGGGTTTCGTACAGCCGATCGACCGGTGATACGTCGAGCAGGGGCATGATCAGGCGGTGGTGGGGCAGCCGCTGGACAGCGCGGGATCCCGTTGATCGCGAAACCGAGGGCCGGGGAACTTGCCTCAGCCGATGCGCGGGGCCAGGCCCGCCATGGCCTGTTCGGCTTCGGCTGGCGCCCCGGGCTGTTCGGGGGTAAAGACATACTTGGAGAAGTGCTCGCCCGTCTGCTTTTGGCGCAGAAGCTCCATGCCGTAGAGCAGGGCTTCGGGACGGGGCGGACAGCCGGGTACATAGACATCGACCGGAATGATCTTGTCGACGCCCTGCACGATGGCGTAGTTGTTGAACGGGCCGCCGGCGCTGGCGCAGATGCCCATGGCGATTACCCACTTGGGTTCGAGCATCTGGTCGTGCAACCGTCGGATGACGGGGGCCATCTTGTTGCTGACCCGTCCGGACACGATGATGAGGTCGGCCTGGCGGGGCGTGGCCCGGAACAGTTCGGAGCCGTAGCGGGCGATGTCGTGCCGGGCGGTGCCGGCGGCGATCATCTCCATGGCGCAACAGGCCAGGCCGAACAGAAGGGGCCAGGTGCTGTTGCGACGCGCCCAGTTGACAAGGTCTTCCAGCCTTGCCGCAACCAGACTGCCTTCCTTGAGGTTCGATTCAAGACCCATGGGTGGTCCGACTCCCGCTGGCGTACCTGCAAGCCTGTGCCGTCTAGTCCCAGTCGAGGGCGCCCTTGCGCCACTCGTACACGAAACCAATCACCACCACGGCCATAAACACTCCCATGGCCGCCAACGACACCTTCTTGATGGCATCGTTGTGCAGGGTTGTGGCCCAAGGATAGAGAAAGACTACTTCAATGTCGAAAATGATGAAAAGGACGGCAACCAGGTAGTACTGCACCGGGAATCGGCGCCGGGTGTCGGCGAAGGGTCGGATACCGGACTCGTAGGCTTCCGACTTTGCCTCAAGTTCCCGGCGGGGTCCCAGGAGCACCGACAGGACGATGACAATGCCGGCCACGGCCAGCGCCACCACAACGATGACCAGCAGCGGGAGGAAATCCTGGGGGGTGTTTGCGACTTCGTTCATGGGAAGTGCTGCAGGCCACGGCCGGGCGTCCGGGGCCATGCCGAACCCGGAATGCGGCCATCCGCAAGATCGACTTGGATGGTTGATGTTCGCACGCCTTCAATCCTACCCGATCCGTTCGCGCCCTGCCAATATGCGGCCTTCGCGTCCGGGAGTCGCCGTTTCACCGAGTTGCAAATCGGCGTCGCCGGGTTATGGGCGCTCGCGGATCGCTGTGCTACCATTCGCGTCCGCACGGGCTGCGCGCGGCCATCGGTCCATCCGGCCCTTCGGTTCGATGGTTGACAGACCCTCCTGACACGATTGCTCGGAAGCGCAAAGTCCTCCCCTCCCGACCGTCTGCTCCATGCTGCTCAAGTACGCATTCATCTTCATCCTGAGCGGCTTTGCCCTGGTTCTTCCCCTTGTGTCCATCGTGGCCGGCGCCATCCTGGGGCCGCGCAAGCCGGACCCGGTGAAGAACGACATCTACGAGAGCGGCCTGAACACGATCGGGGACACTTGGATTCAGTTCCGGGCCCAGTTCTACCTGATTGGCCTTGTCTTCCTCGTGTTCGACCTGGAAGTCGTATTTCTCTACCCGATTGCGATGGCCTACGGCCGGCCCGAATTCGGCATGGCCGCGGTTCTCGTGACACTCCTCTTCATGGCTCTCCTGATCGTCGGTCTGGTCTACGACTGGCGCAAGGGCGGCCTCGAGTGGCAGTAGGCATCGTCATCCCAGGAAGCTTGCCCCGTGGCTGAGTGGTATCAGGTTCTCATGACGGCCCTTGTGGGGGCCGGCGTGCCGGAGTGGATCGCAACCGCCGTTGCCTTGTTGGCCGGTGTGACGGCCATCGGGCTGGTGGCCCCGTTGATCGCCTTGATTCTGGTTTGGCTCCTGCGCAAGGTCATCAGCCGCATCCAGGACCGCATCGGACCCAACCGCGTCGGGCGGTTCGGCTTGCTGCAGACGATCGCCGACATCGTGAAGCTCCTCAGCAAGGAGGGCATCAACCCCTCCCGGGCGGACTTCATGGCCTACAACCTGGCACCCATCCTGAGTGTCTTCGGTGTTCTGCTGCTCTTCGCCGTGGTGCCCGTGACGCGGGGACTGATTGGCGTCGACATCAACGTCGGTGTCCTGTACATCGTGGCCCTCGGCTCGATCGGCATTATGGCCGCCCTGATGGCCGGCTGGGGCAGCAACAACAAGTACGCCCTCCTGTCGGGTTTCCGGGTCGTGGCACAGCTCCTTTCATACGAAATCCCGCTCGTACTGAGCATGCTGGCCGTGGTCCTGTATGCGGGCACCATGCGCTTCGGCGAGCTGGCGGAGCAACAGGGCAACTTCCTGGGCCTTGGCTGGTACGTCTTCCTCATGCCGGGCGCCGCCCTGATCTTCTTCGTGTGCGCCCTGGCGGAATCGGAGCAGACCCCCTTTGACCTGCTGGAGGCGGAGTCGGAACTGATTGCCGGCTTCCACATCGAGTACTCCGGCATGCGCTTCGCCATGTTCTTCCTGGCGCAGTTCCTGGGCGGTTTCGTGTTCGCCTGGGTGGGTGCCGCCATGTTTCTGGGCGGCTGGCAGGGGCCCGGTGTGGACCTGCCCGGCATCGGCGGCTTCCTGGCGGCCGGCTACATGATGATCAAGACCTTCGCCATCTATCTGTTGATGATCTGGGTACGGGGTACGTTCCCCCGTCTGCGGGTGGACCAGATGATGTCCTTCTGTTGGAAAATCCTGGTGCCCCTGACCGTCGGCCTCATCTCTTGGCAGATGGTGGTACAGGTCCTGGAGCTGCCCACCCCGGTGATCGCCGTCCTGGTCCTGGTCGGCAACCTGCTCGTGATGGGCATCGGTCTCTATGCCGTCGGACGTGCCATTCGGCAGGAAGGCTTCCGTACCAAGCGGGCCTTCACCCCGGATTCGCTCATCGGCACCATGCAGCCCGTCGCCGAATAGGGCGAGGCCAGCTTTCGCCCCCGTTCCGGACCATGCCCGAACTTCCCGTCGAAATCCCGATTCCCACGCCTCATCAGGCCGTCTTCATTATGGTGGCCGTGGCGACGGGTGTGGCGTCCCTGCTGGTGGTGACGAACCGCAACCTCTTCTACTCGGCCCTGTGCCTGGTGGGGGCGCTGTTCGGCGTGGCCGGAGTCTATGTCCTGCTTGAGGCGGAGTTCCTGGCCATCACCCAGGTGCTGGTCTATGTAGGTGCCATTGCCACGCTGATTACCTTCGCCATCATGCTCACCCGGGGCATCATGTTCGGCGTCACATCCCCCAACAACCGGTACATGTTCGCCGTCATGTCGATGGCACTGCTGGTATTCCTGCTGGTGGCCGGCGTGGTGGACCGCGTGCCCTGGGCCGTGGCCGAGGACCTGACGCTGAGCGGGGACGGCAAGTCCATGATCGTGGACTTGGGCTGGGAGTTTGTCACCACGTACGCTCTGCCGCTCGAACTGATCGGCCTGCTGCTGCTGATTGCGCTGGTCGGTGCCGTGATGCTGGCCCGGGACGACGAGTAAGGGAGGCTGAGACGTGGTTCCGTTGCAGGCCTATCTCACGTTGGCGGCGTTCATCTTCAGCTGCGGTCTCTACGGCGCCCTGGCCCGGCGCAACGCCATCGCCATGCTCATGGCGGTGGAGTTGATGCTCAACGCGGTCAACATCAACCTGGTGGCATTCTGGCGCTACGGCCCCAATCGGGACGACCTGGCGGGCCAGACCTTCGCCATCTTCGTGATTGCCGTGGCCGCGGCCGAGGTGGCGGTGGGCTTGGCGCTCATCATCGCGATCTACCGGTCGCGCAAGACCGTTTACCTTGACGAAATCGATCTGCTGCAAGGCTGATTCCCGATCCCATGGCGCGCCAGGAACTCCAGGGCACACTGGAGGAGCAATGCGAGTTTCTCTACGGATTGGCCGTGGAGAAGATGCAGGCCGGCAATTTCAGCGGAGCCGTCTACGCGCTCAAGGAACTGCATCGGCACAATCCCGGCTATCGGGACGTGGCCCGGCTGCTGGCCGAAGTGAAGGTCCGCAAGACCCGCCAGCGCAACCTGATTCTGGCGGGACTGGCGGGAGGCACCCTGTCTGCGTCGATCGCCCACCTGCTCGGGGTCACGGCCGATCTCTGGCTGATTGTCGCCGCCGCGGCGGGCCTGGTCTGCACCTACGTGTTGGTCACGGTGTTCCGGCGTCGTCTCCCGGCCCTGGATGCCGTCTTCGCCGCACTGCCGCGTCGTTGATCACCCCCCGTCCGGCAACACCTGCCCATGAACCCGATCTTTGACCTGACCTGGCTCGTGCCCCTGCCTCCGGCCGTGGCCTGCGCCTTGATCATTCTCGTCACGAATCGCAACAAGTCCCTCAGTTCGGTGATCGCGATTGCCGGCGTTGCGGTCAGTCTGGTCATCGGCTGGGCCGTGGCCTTCTCGGCCTTTGTCGATCACGACCTGGCACACCATCCGGTCAACGCCACGCTGTTCAGCATTCCGACCGGCCTGACCGACATCGACGTCGGGTACGCGCTGGATCCCGCGAACGCGCTGATGCTGTTCATGGTGCCGTTTCTGCTGGTCATGATCTTCGTCTACGCCCGGGGCTACATGACCTTCCCGCACCATCTGAAGGCCGCGGACTTCCCCGAGGCCCATGCGGAAGGCAAGGATCCCCGCTACAGCCGCTTCATGGCCTATATCTCGTTGTTTGCCGTGGGCATGCTGGGGCTGGTGACCTCCAACAACCTGATTACCTTCTTCGTCTTCTGGGAAATCATGGGCCTGTGCAGCTACTTGCTGATTGGCTTCTGGTTCGAAAAGGAGAGCGCCAAGAAGGCGGCCTTCAAGGCCTTTGTCACCACCCGCATCGGCGACGCCCTGCTGTTCATCGGCATGATGGTGCTCTACATCGTCAGCGAGCCGAGCAGCCTCAGCTTTGCGGACCTGTTCAGCGAGGACAATCTCTACGAGCTGGGCCGCACCTATGCCAACCTGGGCTTCCGCGAGGTGACCTGGGTGTCCATCATCACCTTCCTGATCCTGTGCGGAACCATTGGCAAGAGCGCCCAGTTCCCCCTGCATGTCTGGCTGCCGGACGCCATGGAGGGTCCAACCCCGGTGTCCGCCATGATCCACGCGGCCACCATGGTCTCGGCCGGCGTGTTCCTGCTGATCCGCATGTACCCGCTGTTCGACCGGGCCCTGCACCTGACCTCGACATCGACGTACCTGGTGGCTGGGGTCGGGGCCTTCACGGCACTCTTTGCGGCGACGATTGCAATGGCGCAGTGGGATGTGAAGCGGGTCCTGGCCTATTCGACCATTTCACAGCTTGGCTACATGGTGGCCGCCCTAGGCATCGGCGCCTACGTGGCGGCCCTGTTCCACCTGCTGACCCATGCCTTCTTCAAGGCCTTGCTGTTCCTCGGTTCCGGCAGCGTCATCCACGGCATGGAGCATGGTCACGAGCATGCCCACGCCCATGGCCATGACTCCGGGGCGGATGAACACGCATCGGGATTGATCCAGCGGCCGGACGGCAGCCTGGATCCAAACGATCCGCAGGACATGCGCAACATGGGTGGTTTGCTGCGCAAGATGCCGGTCACCGGTTGGACTTTCATCATTGGCGGCCTGGCCCTGTCCGGATTCCCAATCATCACGGCCGGGTTCTGGTCCAAGGACGAGATTCTGGCGGTGGCCTTCGAGGAGAACAGCCTGGTCTTCCTGGCCTTGGCGATCGCCGCCTTCTGCACAGCCTTCTACACGATGCGGCAGATGGCCCTGACCTTTTTCAACCGGGGTCGCACGGAAGCCGCGGACCACGCGTCCGAAAGCACGCGCAGCATGACATTGCCGCTGATCCTAATCTCGTTCTTTGCGATTACGCTCGGCTGGATTGGCATTCCGGCCGCCTTCCCTGTCCTGGGCCCCATCGGCAACAACTGGCTGGGGCACTTCCTGGAACCCTTCATGGAAGTGATCCACATCCATGTGCTCCATCCGGAGTTCAACGT
Source organism: Caldilineaceae bacterium (assembly GCA_026705565.1). GTDB lineage: Bacteria > Chloroflexota > Anaerolineae > Caldilineales > Caldilineaceae > Bin34. The sequence goes on from JAPPAJ010000340.1 coordinate 52,413, forward strand.
CGTTCCCCTGCTGGTGTCCGTGGCTGTGGCCCTGGGCGGTCTCGGCCTGGGCTGGCTCGTGTACGGCAAGGGCCTGCCGCCGGGCGAAACCGATCCGATGTACAGGGCAATGGGACCGATCTGGCAGATCTTCCATCGCAAGTACTTCGTGGACGAACTCTACGATGCCACGGTGGTCCGGCTCAGCAACTTCGTGTCGTCCTTCTGTGCCTCCATCGACGCCCGTTGGATTATCGACCCGCTGGTGAACCTGGTGGGCAAGGCCGGGGTGTGGCTGTCGGCCCTGGCGGCGGCGGCCGACCATTTGTTGGTGGACGGGCTGGTCAATTTGACGGCCAACTTCATGCGCTGGTGTGGCGGGGTGCTGACGCATCTCCAGGACGGCAAGGTTCAGGCCTATCTGGTCATCGCCATGATGGTGCTCGGCATTTGGGTCGTGCTTGTGGGCATGCCCATTGTGCTCACGCTGGTGTAGTTGCAGCAGTTCCAGGTTTCGGAGAGTCAGGAGGTCGGGCCAATGGCCAATGCGAGCCAGGTGGCATTGTTTGCAACCCTCTTCATGCCGCTGGTGGCCGGCATTTGGGTACTGGTGTTCAGCCGCTCGGATCGGGCCATCCGCTGGTCGTCGATCCTGTTCAGCCTCGTGCCGCTGGTCCTGAGTGCCTGGCTGATGCTGACCTACGACCGGGACGCCGGCGAACTGTACGGTGAGATTTCCGCGCCGTGGATCCCGATGCTGAACTCGAACTTCCGGATTGCGGTCGACGGCCTCAGCCTGCCCCTGATTTTCCTCACGACCCTGCTGTCCACCCTCAGCCTGTACTACAGCGCCCGCACCATCCGCACCCGGGTGCGGGAGTACTTCGTGATGTTCCACTTGCTGGAACTGAGCATGCTGGGTGTGTTCATGGCGCTGGACTATGTGCTGTTCTACCTCTTCTGGGAGGTGTCCCTGGTTCCGATGTACCTCCTGATCGGAATTTGGGGCGGCGAGAACCGCAGCTACGCGTCCATCAAGTTCTTCATCTATACCCTGGTCGGGTCGGTGGCCATGCTGCTGGCAATCCTGCTGACCTACCTGGCGACCGGCACCTTCGATATCCTGATGGCGGCCGAGGCCCAGCCGTTCATGCA
>JAPPAJ010000271.1 GCA_026705565.1 Caldilineaceae bacterium
GTTCTTGATAATGGCGTTGGGCTCGTACGGCTTGCCGAGGAAGCCACCAGTGCCGGATTCGGATTCGTAATCCGCATTTCCGATTTTGTGCCAGATGATCGGTGCCAGGTTGTCGAAACCCAGGTTCCGACAGTGGGTCTGAATCGAGGCATGCAAGGGAACAACAACGTGTCGTCCGTTGTTTCGTCGCCGTGACAGCAGGACATCCCCCACAACGCAGACGAGACGTCCTCCCGGGACGAGCAGTCGGAAGCACTCGCTCCACACCCGATCGAGTTCACGGAGAAAATGCTCGTAGTCGGCAACGGATCCCAGTTGACCGGAGGATTCCCGGTATTGCTTCAGTGTCCAATAGGGTGGAGATGTTAGGACGAGATGCACGCTATCCGACTCCAATCCGGTTAAGTCACGTGAATCTCCGAGAAAGAGTTGGTGTGAGGTTGGAATACACTCCACTGCCTCTGCAATCCTCATTGTCAGATCGGGATCCCGGGCGATCCTGGGAATCGCTGTCTGTTCATCACTCAGATCTCCAAGCCCGTTCGGGACGAACAAGTCCAGATTGGGTGGCTGGAGGCCAGGTGAGGATGGGGTAATCGCCATCATGGAGGCCCCTTATGTAGGAGAGAAGCTGGGTACTGATGCATTTGGAGGGGTATCAGTGAGGTGCCGCGCGCATGACGCCAAGCGATAGTGGGTTGTTCAGTCCCGTCACAAGCTGCGCCAGCCCCCCAATGTCCCCCATCATACAATCGGGCACCGAACTCTTCACCGATGATTGTCCAGCCCCGGAAATCCGTGACCGCTCCATGACCATGATCCCCGCGGGCGTGCACGGCGAGGGCCGCGGAACCTGGGCGATTGGCCATGGACGACATCCGGAACCTGATCGGAAGCCGGTCCCGTCCGGTGGCGGTGATGGCTCTGGGCAGCACGGTCCTGCAGCTGACGGTTGCCAATGCCGTCTTTGGCTGGTAAGCCTGGCTGGTACTCTGCGCGGATGAGGAGTAGAGGTAGGACACAACTCCCGCTTACGGTGCGCGCCTGGAGGCGAGCGGTCAGAACCACGAACAATGTCTCGGGGGCACCTGCGGCATACCTTCGGGAGCCGTCTGCCGAAGGACAGTACATGCCCCGGTGGCAGAAGTTGCGCCCCTTGCTGTGGGACCTGCCAACCCAGAGAGCCGGGCTCCTGCAGCCTGACGGGAATGGGTGGAGTGCTTTTGGAACGCTAGAGCCAGACGCGCATCCAAGCACGTATCCCGGATGTCCCGGCCAGCACCAACCGGCCAGAGAGGAGTTTCGACCTGCTGAAGCCACGGGTCCACAGAGCCCAAGGCATCCAGATTGTGGCTTGGACACGCAACTTCCTCCATGCCGTTACCTTCGTATAGGCCTGCAGGCTGCGTTCGGAGCCCAGAGCCGCGCTGCCATGGCGGTACCGGATTGGCAATCCGGTACTTCCATGCGTGCCACCACAACGTTGCCCGGTCGCATTGGTAACAGTACCACTGCGAGGCAAGGCACATTGACGCGTATATCTATGAGGACAATTCCGAGATATCCCTCGCGAAGTAGCAAAGCAGACTGCGAGGTAGTCTTGCGACGGCCATCAGCGATTCCACCAGTACTCAGACAGACGCATGACTGAGCCGGAAACAATCCGCTTCGCATTCGATGGACATCGCAGATTCCTCGGCTGCCACTCATTCAATGGCTGGGTTGTAGTACGTTGAAATACGCTCCCTGAGGATCCTTCATGACGGCAAAGATGCCTTGGGCGATTTCCGTTGCCGGCATCACCTGTTCGCCACCGAGTTCGATACAACGGCGCAGCGTCTCCGCCGTGTCGGTCACCTGCAGATAGATGCCCCAATAGGTGGGAATGGACTTGTCGAAGTTCTCGTCCATTGCCAGCTGGCCCGCCAGATAGACGGAGCGAGAGGTGTCTCCGCCCGGTACGTACAGGGTGTAGTTCGGGTTGTTGTGGTCCGCAACCGTGTCCCATCCGTGCAGGCCCTTGTAGAACGCATTGGTGCCCTCCGCATCCCACGTCATGATTTCAGCCCACATGAACGTCCCCGGTTCAAACATGATCTGGACACCGAGGTGCTCGCGCGGCTGCCACAAGCCCAGCATGGCGCCCTGGGGATCGGAAATGAACGACATGCGTCCGGAATCGAAGATGTCCATGGGACCGGCTACGACTGTCCCGCCCAGTTCCACTGCCCGGTTGGACATGGCATCCACATCCTCGACACAGGTGTAGACGTTCCAGCCCGGAGGGTCGTCTTCTCCCATGGTGCCGCCCAGCCCGCACACCTGCAGACTGTTCAGGGTGCAGATCGTATAGACCAGTTCCCCTTCGACAACCTGCGGCTCGAACTCCCAGCCGAACATGGTGCTGTAGAAGGCCTTGGCCCCTTCGATGTCCGTGGTTGAGAGATCGAGCCAGTTGAAAGTACCGAACTCGTGTTTCGTCATTTCCGGCATGGTGCTTCCTTCCTTGGTATCTGAGCCTGTTTCAGGCATGGATTGACTGGAGGCGCCGACCGTAAGGCCGGCCGGCATCCCCCGACGATTTCACATGTTGAGTTCGACGATGATGAAGGCTCCCTGCTGCGGGTCCATCGCCCAGCAGAAGCGGCCGAAGGGGAACGGCTCCGGTTCAGTCATGACCGAACCACCCAAGTCCTTCACGGACTGCACCTTCGCATCCAGGTCGGCCACCCCAAAGTAGACCACCCAGGTCGGTGGAATTTCCGACGGCCACCTCGGATCCATCTCGCGCAAGCCGGCGACTTGGTCGCCGGCATCGGTACCCGCGCGATGAAACAGGGTGTAGTCGGGCGCTTCGGGATTGGAACCACCCTCCCAATCGAACAGGGCACCGTAAAACCCGGTCGCGGCATCGACATCGCGCGTGTTGTGCTCGGCCCAGGTGAAGGTATCGGGCTCGCCCTGCACTTCCATGCCCTGGTGATTGCGCGCCTGCCAAATGCCGCACACGCCCCCGTTCGGGTCTGTGATGAATGCCATGCGCCCCGAGTCGGCAATGTCCATGACACCCATGTCCGCGGAGCCGCCCAGTGCCTTGGCCCTGGTCACGACGGCGTCTGTGTCCTCCACGTTCACATACGCGTTCCATACCGTGGGCATGTCCGGGGACATGGTCCCGGCCAACCCGCACACCAACTTCCCTCGCAGGCTGCACATGGTGTACATGACAGTTTCGCCCGGCAGGTCCGGAGCGAGGTTCTCTCCCATCATGTCGGCGGCGGTGATGTCTGCGAACTCCCAGCCAAACAGGCTGCCGTAGAACACCTTGGCACCGTCGGTATCGGTGCTGGATACATCCACCCAGCTGAACGTTGAAAATGCATGCTCTGTCATTTGCGGCACGGCTGGCCTCTCTTTGGCGGGCGGCAATGGATTGCGGGCAGCTTGCAACTCCGGGGTTACACCTGCCGTCCAAGCCTTGAAATTACGAACAAAAGTATACCACCCATGCCTTGATTCCCGGCATTTCCCTGCCCGATGCCGGAAGAGGTCCGCCGAAATCGGGCCGGCAGGCTTGGGTTTGCGAGGGGGGCCGACACCCGAAGCGTGTGCTGGCATCCTATCCCCTGCAAATGGGAAGGTCCCTTCAATCTCATGAGTAAATTGAAGGGCTTCGTTCCAATTGGATTGACAAGGCTGGGCTGTGGTCGCGGGGATCTCGCAGGCCACGTGCCGAGGGAGAACGGCTTGATGGTGCTGAATTCCGTGGTTGAGAACGCCCTCAACCAGCAAATCAACGCGGAGTTGTACGCCTCCTACCTGTACCTTTCCATGTCCGCCTGGCTGGAACATGCCGACCTGCCCGGCTTCGCCCGTTTCATGCGCGGCCAAAGTCAGGAGGAGTACGGACACGCCATGCGGTTCCTGGAGCACATCGAGGACAGGGACGGATTTGTGCGCCTGTTGCCCATCGAGG
>JAPPAJ010000107.1 GCA_026705565.1 Caldilineaceae bacterium
GGCGTGGCCGCCGGCAAGTTCCCGGCCCGCTGCGCCGCCCTGCTGGCCGAAGCCGGCGGGGTGCAGTGCCTGTCCGGGGATCGCAAGGCCGTGCGTCGGCGGCTGGCTCTCATCCCAGTCGGCCAACTGCCCATATCCCTGGAGATGGTGGACCGCCTGCACATCTTCGGCATTCACACCTTCGGTGAACTGGCGCGCCAGTCCGCGGGTGCCCTGGAGGCCCAGTTCGGACCGGCCGGCCGCCGGGCCTGGGAACTGGTCCGGGGCGTGGATCGGGAACCGGTGGTACCGGCCACACTGCCCGTCTCCGTCCAGGAACAATTGAACTTCCCCTTTCCCTCCGACTCCGTGACCATGCTGAAATCCGGCCTGCAGGCACTCTCGCAGCGCATCTGGCAACGCCGCGAACTCCACAACCGAGGTGTGCGCCGCGTCACCGTCAGGGGCTCCCTGGCCGAAGGCGGCACCTGGCACTTCGAGCGCACCTTGAACACGGACGTCAGCGACGGCGACGAAATGCTGCGCATCCTATACAGCGGACTGGCCGCGCGCAGCCCGGATGGAGCCTCCCGCTATCCAGTCGGGGAACTGGAGCACCTCACCCTGACCCTCTCCGGCCTGAGCCGGCGCACCGTCGGCCGCCAGCACACCCTGTGGGGCGACACCGACAAGGCCGAGGCCCAAATGCGACTGGCTGGCCGGCTCGCGGGAGCCGGCCGGTTGATCCCGCTCGATCCGGAGTCCCGCCTGCCGGAGCGACGCTGGGCTCTGGGCGAGGAACTGAATCCCCTGAACATGCCCCGTCCGGTGACCGTGGAGAGCGGCAGCCGGCCCTCCCTGCCGCACCGGGTGGACCTGGCCGGCAACGGCCGCTGGCAGCGGGTGGTCCGCGTTCTGGATCTGTGGGAAGTGGAGACCGAATGGTGGCGCCGGGAACAGGTACGACGACGCTACTGTCGGCTGGAACTGGATCCCGGCAAGGGCATCACCCTCTTCCGCGATCTGGAGAGCGGAAACTGGTTCCAACAGGACTACTGAGCATGCCGCAGGACTATGTGGAGTTGCGCGCCCACTCCTGGTATTCCTTCCACGCCGGCGCCTCCTCCGTCTCGGAGTTGCTGACCAAGGCGGCCGATCTGGAACAGCCGGCCCTGGGCCTGACCGACACCGGCAATCTGTGCGGCGCCCTGGAATTTGCCCGTCTTGCCAACAGCTTGGGCATCCAGCCCGTCACCGGCGCCGACCTGGTGGTGCAGGACGGGGAACGCAGCGGTCCCGTCACCCTGCTGGCGGAGTCGGAGCATGGCTACGCGGCCCTCTGCCGCCTGCTCTCGCAGGCCCATCGGGACGGCCGGCGGCGCACACCCCGACTGCCCGCCGGACAGTTGGCGGAGCTGGTTGAGGGCAACGGCCTGATTCAGCTCACCGGGGCACCCGGCAGCCTGCTGGCAAACCGGATCGAGGCCGGTCGCTGGCGCGAGGCCAGACAGATCGTGGAACAGGCCATTGCCTGGCTGGGGCGCGGCTCCGTCTTTCTGGAGCTGCAGCAGCATCTGGTGCATGGCGACCGCGAGCGCAACCGGCGTCTGCGGGAATTGGCGGACCACTGCGGCGCGGCCTGCGTGGCCACCAACGAGGTCTGGTACCACGACCGCAGCCGGGCCCGTCTGCACGATGTCCTGGTGGCCATCGGTCTCAACAGCTCGCTGTCCGAAGCCCGCGCCCACCTGAAGGCCAACAGCCAGTACTGGCTCAAGCGCGGGGCCGAACTGGCCCTTCCATTCCAGGCCCACCCGAAAGCCATGGCCAACAGCGTACGCATCGCGGAGCGCTGCGCCGGCTTCAACCTGGAGCACTACATGACCAACCGCTACCGCTTCCCCGACGCCCCGACGCCTCAGGGCCATGATGCCCAAAGCTGGCTGGAAGCCATGTGCCTGGAAGCCGCCCGATACCGCTACGGACGCGTGACGCGCCGGGTCCGGAACCGTTTGGACGAAGAGTTTCGCCGAATCCGCCAGCACCGGCTGGCCGGCTTCTTCCTGATCTACCACCGCGTCATCGAGCTGGCGCGCGAGGTGATGCGGGAACTGGGACATGCGGATCGGGAAATACCGGTTCCGTGGCTGGCACCCGGACGGGGGCGGGGCTCCTCCGTGGTGATGGTGGTGGGCTATCTAATCGGCCTGTCCCATGTGGATCCGCTGGCCTACAACCTGCCCCTGGAACGCTTCATGCCGGAGGACATGGCCGGTCCGCCGGACATCGATCTGGACTTTCCGCGCGACATCCGGGAGAAGCTGATCCTGCGTCTGATTGAGGAGTGGGGCTGGGAACACGCAGCCCTGACCGGCATGTTCGCCACCTACAAGACGCGGGGGGTCATCCGGGATCTGGGCCGCACGCTGGACCTGCCGTCGGAAGAGATCGGACGGCTGGCCCAAATCGCAGAATCCAGGGTCCGCGGTCTGGCCGACGAACTGGCCACCCTGCCGGGCTACCGGGACAAGCTGGAGCAGCCGGGCTGGCGGGAACTGGCCGCCCTCTCCGGCCAGTTGGGCGGCTTCCCCAAGGGCGTGTCCCAGCACCCGGGCGGCATGGTGATTTCCTCCATCCCGCTGACCGATATGGTGCCGGTACAGCCGTCCGCCATCGAAGGACGCGTGGTCTGCCAGTGGGACAAGGACAGCGTGGACGATGCCGGCTTCGTCAAGATTGACCTGCTGTCGCTGGGGGCCCTTTCCCAGATGCAGGAGGCCGTAACCCTGGTGCGGAAACGCACGGGCACCGACCTCGATCTGAGTCGCATTGACATCGCGGACCCGGCCGTCTACGGGGACCTGGGAGCCGGCAGGACCGTAGGCGTTTTCCAAGTGGAAAGCGCGGCCCAGATGCAAACGATCACGCGCCTGCGGCCGGAGAACATCTACGACCTGGCCATGGAAGTGGCCGCGGTGCGGCCGGGCGTGGGCGCCAACGACGGGGTTGCGGAGTTCCTGCGCCGCCGCGGCGGTGCGGCCTGGGACTACGACCATCCACTGGAGGAAGAGGCGCTGGGTCGCACGCTGGGCATCATTCTCTTTCAGGATCAGGTGGTTCATCTGGGCATGGATGTGGCCGGTCTGACCGCGCGCGAGGCGGATCTTCTGCGCCGGGCCTTTGCCCGCCGCAACAACGAGGATCTAATCGCGCACTACTGGGACGTGTTCCGCGAAGGTGCGGCCGCCCGCGGCGTGCCGGAGGAGACGGCTGCCCGGATCTTCGCCAAGTTCAATCCCCACTACATGTTTCCGGAAGGACATGCCCTGGCCTTTGCCTTCACGGCCTACCAGATGGCCTGGCTGCGGCGCTACTGGCCGCTGGAGTTCTTCATCGCGCTGTTCAACCAGCAGCCGATGGGCTTCTGGGATCCGGAGACCCTAAAGGCGGAAGCCCGACACATGGGCTTGGAGGTGCGCCATCCGAATGTGAACCGCTCCGGCCTCAAGGCCGTGCCGAACGGGCCGCGGGCCATGCGCCTGGGATTGACCCAGGTCAAGGGGCTGGATGCGCGGTTGGCCGAAACCCTGCTGGCGGCACGGGCCAACGTCCCCTTCGCCAACCTGGCCGACCTGGTCTCCCGCAGCCGCCTGCCACAGGCGGCCCTGGAAAACCTGGTACGAGCCGGCGCCGTGGACAACCTGCCGGGCGTGACGAACCGCCGGCAGGCCCTGTGGGAAATCGGTGTGCGCCATCGTCCGGATCGCAGCGGCCATCCCGAACTGGATCTGCCCGTGGACGGGGTGATGGCGGATCTGGCCCCCGAAAGCGCGGCGGACCGCATGCTGGGCGAGTACGCCACACTGGGTCTGTCGCCGGTCGGCCATGTGAGATTGAAACACTGCTGGTCACAGCACCACAGGAAAGGCCGCAGCTACCGTGAAC
>JAPPAJ010000084.1 GCA_026705565.1 Caldilineaceae bacterium
CCAAGCCGATGAAGTAGTTGATGGCTCCATAGGTGGAATGGTACAGGGTCCGCCACAGTACGCCGGCCACAACGGGCGTCATCATCAGGGGCACCAGCAGGAGGGTTCGAATCAGGCCCACAACGCGGATGCGGGAGGTCACCAGCAGGGCCAGCGCCATTCCCAGCAGGAATTCGAGGGTGACGGCGGACGCGACAAAGATCAGCGTCGTTTTCAGGCTGGACTGGAAGACGGGATCGGAGAAGAGTCGGGTGTAGTTGCGGAGGCCGACGAAAACAGGCTGGCTGTTGGGCACGCTCATGTTCCAGGAAAAGAAACTGAGACGCAGGCTGTAGAGCAGGGGATACACGGAGGTCAGAAGCAAAAACAGCAGGGCCGGGGCAATGAACAGCCACGACATGAGACGTTCGCGCCGGTGGTCCTGTACCACCACGCCGGCCGCGGCGGTGTGCCCCACAAGAGCGCGCCAGGCTGCCCGGATGCGCGGGCCGCCGGACGACGGCTCCGCACCCTCGGGGTGAGACGGAGCGAGCCGATTGGTCATGCGTTGCTTTTCCTCATCGCCTGTCCGTTCGCGGTGTGCCGGGTCGCCAGTTGCACCTTGCACTTGCAGGATTCCGTACCGCCCCGAGGCCACGGCAGATGGTTCGCCACACGCTTCTGTCTTGCACTGCGGCGATCCGCCTTGGTCTCTTTGGAAGATACATGGACTAGACAATCGGAGACTGACACGCGGTGCCCGGCTGTCGGATCAGGGACCGAGGCCATGCACACTGGCGAAAGTATCGGCAAGCATCCTGCACGCCAATTGTAAATTACGGTTGGCAGTCCCTTCTCTGCCCGGTCCCGCGGCGGGCGGTACATCAACGACTGCCGCGGGACTCTCGGGCCGGCTGCCACCTGCGTCGGTCCCTGACCTTGGCGCACCAGCCAACCACACCCGGCAATGCCGGTGTCGTCCTTGGCGGCCGCCAAACGATAGCTGTCCGGTGGTGTGCCACAATGGAGAACCCCGCTGGAACGGGTTTCTGAAACCTCTGTCGGGACCGACTCAATTTGGGCGACAAGGTTTTTGCCGTCTCCAAGTAGAGGTATGGGACTGAATTAGGTCTTCATCCGTTAGATGCGGGATCCCTGCGGCGCGGATCCGCCGAATCCAGTCGAAAAGCCGGGGTTGGAACCGGCTGCGAAGCGGTGGAGCCGGAGTGATCGCTGGCCTGCGTGTCATGGCAGGGGACGCCCGGAGGCATCCAACCGCGATATCTTTACATAAAATACTGTTGAAACAGATCCCAACCCTCATGCAGAATTCCGGCCCGAATACGGTTGCAACCGCGGGCATGCCCGCTCATCGTCCCTATGGCCCACCCCTGCCCACGCAATATCGGGACGTACGCTTTCAGACGGTGTTCTTTCAGGTTGATCCGACACGCATGCAGCCGTTTTTGCCGGCACCCTTGACCCCGCATCCGACAGGTCTCTGTGTGGCTTTCGGCATTGACGTGCCGTTCTCCTCATCCTATGGTCCCTTTCACGAATCCGGTATCCAGATCCAGGCCCTGTTCCGGGATCAGCCGGTGTTTTTTAATTCCCACCTGTACCTGGACAACGTGCGGGCCATTTGTGCGGGCCGGGAGCGTTGGGGGGCGCCCAAGGAATATGCGGAGGTACACATGGAGCAGAACCAAAACCTACTGACCTGCCGCACCTGCCAGGACGGAGTAGAGATCATGACCCTGACCACTGCGCTGGGAGCGCCGGCACAGATGGCGGACCTGATGCCGATGTTTCCCAGTTACCGGCTGAAATCCATTCCCTGTGCGGATGGACCGGGCGAAGCCGTCAGGCAATTGGTGGAAGCGGCCCCCGAGGATGTAACCACCCACCTGCTGTACCGTGGTGAGGGCACCGTGTCGTTTGCCGGTACCGCCAACAGCGACCTGCGGGCCTTTGCGCCTGTGGCCGAGGTGGCTGCGTTCCATCAGATAGCCAGCTACACGGAGACCTATGGCCGTGTCGTACTCGATTACCTTGCCGAAGATGCCTGACGGCACCATGCGGTTTCGCGCATCGATTAAAGTAGAGGCAGCTCGATCACCGTTCAGGTCGGCATGCCGGTTCACGAACCGGCTCTGAATTTCCCTTTCATTTGTTGGGAGGCACCAACATGAGACATCCGCATCGATACAACCGCAGGGACTTTCTCAAGGCAGTGGGGATTATGGGGGCCGGCTCCCTGCTGGCGGCCTGCGGTCCGACGGGAGCGCCACCGGCACCTGAAGCTGCACCTGAGGCCGCGGACAGCATGGCCACCGGTGAAAAATACGAAGGTGCTACGTTGCGCATGCTGACCCAGGCCGGAGGGGATTATGAGCCCGCTTTCCGTGCCTGGGCGGAAGACTTCACGGCCGAAACGGGAGCCCAGGTCGAGTTTGAGTTTGCCCCCTGGGAATCCCTGATGCCCAAGGTGCAGGCGGATTTGGCGTCCGGCTCCCCCCAGTTCGATTTGTTCTGCAACGACATCGAGTTCCAGTACACCATTTGGCCCGAGCTGGAGCCCATCAACGACTTCCTGGACGCCAGTGGGTACGACATGGAAGGCTTCTTCGATCCCGTGTACCGGTATGGCGAAGGGATCGCCGGGAATACCGGTGTCCGCTATGGTCTGCCAGTGACGTGCGGTGTATCCGTCCTGTTCAACCGAACCGATCTGATCGACACCTTCCCCACCACGTGGTCCGACTACGATGCGTTGCTGGCGGCCCACACCGATGGTTCCATGTACGGGCTTTCCTTTGCCGGTGTGCCCGCCCAATTGGTCAAGCTGTTCCTGGCTCGCTTTTGGGCGTCGGGCGATCCCTTGCTGACGTCAGACTGGCAACCTCTTATCAACGGTGAAAGCGGGGTGGCGGCTCTGACCCTCCTGAAGGAACACGGAGACAAATACGCACCACCGGGACTGCTGGCCTGGGACAATCCCGATGCGGCCAACGCCTTTTTGGCCGGAGACGTGGCGGTCAATGAGGGCTGGGCCGGTTTTATCCTGCCGTCCCTTGACGATCCGGAAAAGTCCACGGTTGTGGGCAACTGGGGTATCGCTCCGTATCCGGAAGGTGGCACTGGGAACTTCGTACAGCACAACATCGTGATGATGAATACCTCGGAGAACAAAGAGGCGGCTTTTGAGTTGATGGCTGCCCTCAGTAATCCGCAACGCGCCAAGGAAGGAGCACTCGAATTTGGTATGACCCCGGCCCGCAGGAGCGTGTTCAGCGATCCGGACGTCGTTGCGGCCAAGCCCTACATGCCGGATTACGGCGAGGTATTGGCCCGCGGCCGTCCCTTCACACCGGGGGTGCCGCAATGGCTTGAGATGTTCATCGGTCTGGCGGAAGGGGCGTCGTCGGCCCTGTCGGATCAGGCCACACCGCAGGAAGCCCTGGATCGGGTCGCGGAAGGCTGGCTGGAACTGCTGGCGCAGAACCCGCTTGACTTCGAGTACAACGAATAGGGGGCGACAACAGACTGCGCGCAGCGTAATCCATATCCCAATCGGGTTCCTTCGCAACCGCGGGCCGGTATTGCACCGGCCCGCGCAACCGTTGTCGGCACGGTTTGGCTGAACCGGTATAACGGCCCCGCAGATGGGCGGTGCCCAGGATCAGGAAGCTCGTACATGCACCACCGGATTTGTGCGGTCTGCCAGATGTGCCGGTTTGGGCCAACATTGCACTTGGGCCAAAGTGTTGCATGCAGCCTCGAACTACCTTGGGTATTGGGAGGTATTGGGAATGGTGAAGGGGCGTTGGCTTTGACTTGGCCGTCGGTTGTACGACGACGAGGGCCGCGGTGGCCGAGTTCAGGCGCGACCTCCAGGCCTGGTTTCGGCTGT
>JAPPAJ010000160.1 GCA_026705565.1 Caldilineaceae bacterium
ACCAGGCGGCCGGACGCCGCCCGCGCCTGGGTCCCAATGGCCGGACCGAAACCTCGGCTTGAACTGTACGGCCACTCCCAACCGGACAGCATCGGACTTGCCAACCCGCGCGGGTTCCATCCGGACTCCCGATGCCTCCGGGCAAACCCGCTCGCCATAAAGGCATAAGCCAACCTGTCCCTTTTCCACGGTGGGGAAGGCCTTATCGGGCGGCCCCTGTCCGCGCGGAGACCTTGGGGCGGAACGAGCCCAAGCCCGGGGATTCGAACGAGTTGGGAGGCACTCTCCTGGCTTCCGGACGGGGATGTTGCTGAGGGTCCGCGACTATCAGAGGCCGAGGCTGCCAGGTTGTTCGGACACCGGACCTGCGTTCGGAACATGGAGCCAGAAGGTCATCGATTCGACTTGTACCGCCAAGGTTCCCGTCTCGTTGGGATGGCGACAGAAAGTTGACAAGACCCTCAAGCCAAGGTTTGCAGCAACCAGTCCTGCACACCGCTGAACCGCACGATGGAGTAGCAGATCACCACGATCAGGAGCCAGCGCATCCAGACTTTCGCCATGTCGCTTCCGGTCATGAAACGGGCCGCCAGCCAGGCGCCGATGCTCTGGCCCACTGCCAGGATCAGACCGAGATACCACCACATGCGCACGCCCTGGGCCATGAACACGGCCATGGCGGCCAGGGTGAACACCAGGACGGCCACCAGCTTGAGGATGTTGCCCTTGACCATGGTTGAGCCGGCGATCAGCACCATGCCGGACAGGATGAACAACCCCACTCCCGCCTGAATAAATCCCCCGTAGACGCCAATCAACGCGAACAGGAGCAGCTGGGGCAGCGACGGCCGAATGCCGGTCACGGGTTCGGGCTGTTCCCGCAGCCACTTCTCCGGTTTCCACAGGATGGTGACCAGCACCACGGCGAGGACCACCACGATCACCCAGTTGGTGACCTGCTCCGACAGTTCGGCGGCAATGGCGGCTCCGCCGACGGAGCCCACCACCATGGCGCCGGTCAGCCACCAATCGCGGCCGTCCATGGCCAGCGCCTTGCGGCTGCGCAGCGTGATCACCGCCGCGGTGTTCTGAAACGCCACGCCGATGCGGTTGGTGGCGTTGGCCTCGTGGGCCGGCACGCCCAGGAAGACCAGCATCGGCAGCGTGATGGTGGACCCCGAGCCGGCCAGCGTATTGATGATGCCGGCCAAAATGCCGGCAACGATGGCCAAGCCGGCCTTGAGCAGGGAAAGATCCTCCATCGGCGTGTGCCGCGCTCGGATACCGGTCAGGTCGGCAACGAATCCTCGGGCAGGCTAGAAATCGGGCGCGAGCCGGGCAAGCCGGTCCACGAATCCGTGCAACTGGTCGTCGGCGGCCGCGAAGCTGATGCGGATGTGCTGTTCCCCGGCCTCGCCGAAGGCGCTGCCGGGAGTCGTGGCCATATGGACTTCGTCCAGCAGGAAGTTCGCCAGTTCAAGGCTGCTGCGTGGCGTGTGTGGGAAGCGCATGAACAGGTAGAAGGCCCCTTGCGGCGCGAATGCCTCCACCCCTTCCAATTCGTCGAGGGCGTCCAACAGGAAGGCGCGCCGCCGGGTATAGGCGGCGGTCATCTCGGACACGCATTCCTGGGGACCGTTCAGGGCCGCGGCACCGGCCGCCATGGTGAAGCTGGCGGCGGACGTGACGGAGTTCGTCATGTAGCTGCGGCCGATGCGGATGGCATCCGGAGGTCCCCAAATCCAAGCCAGCCGCCAGCCGGTCATGGCATAGGCCTTGCTGAACCCGTTGACGATGAACGTGCGTTCGGCCATGTCGGGCAGTGTGGCCGGCGACACGTGGGTGTGGCCGTCGTACAGGATGTGCTCGTAGATTTCGTCGCTCAGTAGGTACAGGTCGTGGTCCCGGCACACCTCCGCGGCCGCCTGCATCGATGTCATGGACATGACATAGCCGGTGGGGTTGTTCGGCGAATTGAGCATGACCAGCTTGGTCTTCTCGGTCACCACCGCTTCCAGGGCGGACTTGTGAACCGCGAAGTCGTCGCCGTAATCGAGGGCCACGTGCACCGGCACCCCTCCCGTAAGGCGCACCATGGGGTCGTAGCTGACCCAGACGGGATCGAGGATCAACACCTCGTCGCCCGGGTTCAGGATGGACATCAGCACCACGTACAGGGCCCACTTGCCGCCCGGCGTGGCGATGACACGATCCGGGGTTGCCTTGACTCCGTTCTCCCGCGCCAGCTTGGCGCAGATGGCCTCCAGCAGTTCCGGGGACCCGTGCGACGTGGGGTAGTGCGTGTCCCCGCTGCGGATGGCGTTGAAGGCCGCTTCCTGGATGTGGACCGGCGTATCGAAGTCCGGATCGCCGCCGGCCAGGTTGATGACGTCGTGACCGGCCAGGGACAGTTCCCGCCCCTTCTGCATCATGGCCGCCGTGGGGGATGGCGGCATCGAAGACAGTAGACGTGACAGTTCGCGCATGTTGGTCAACCGAGTTGGATTAGTTCAGAGTGGCAACGTAGGCCTGGCAAAAATACTCGATGGAGGCCGCGGTCAGGCCGGCCACGTTGATGCGGCCTGTGGACATGAAGTAGATGCTTTGGTCCGCCCGCATCCGGGCGTTGACCTCCGCGTCGATGCCGGTCAAGGAAAAGAGTCCGTATTGGCGCGTGATGAATGAAAAGTCGCGGTCGGCCCCGTGCTGATGCATGGACTCGGCCAGCAGGCTGCGCATTTCGTTGATGCGGTCGCGCATGACGGCGAGTTCGACAGTCCAGGCCGCGCGCAGTTCCTTGTCCGCCAGAATGCTTGACACAATCCAGGCGCCGTGGGCGGGAGGGCTGGACCACAGGGAACGGGCATGCACCTTCAACTGGCTCAGCATGGCGTTGGCTGCAGGACCGAAGCCGAGGGCAGTCAAGGCACCCGTTCGTTCGTTGTACAGGCCGAAGTTCTTGGAGTAGGAACTGGCAATCAGGGTTGGCAGGCCGTCATCGGCCAGCACGCGCACCCCGGCCGCATCGAGGTCCAGGCCCCTGCCGAACCCCTGGTAGGCCAAATCCACCAAGACCTGGAAGCCGCGTTCCCGGGACAATTCGGCCAGGCGTTGCCAGTC
Source organism: Caldilineaceae bacterium (assembly GCA_026705565.1). Lineage (GTDB taxonomy): Bacteria > Chloroflexota > Anaerolineae > Caldilineales > Caldilineaceae > Bin34. The sequence goes on from JAPPAJ010000160.1 coordinate 3,121, forward strand.
GTCCGGTTCCAGGTCCAGGCCCGTCGGGTTGTGGCAGCACCCGTGTACCAATACCACATCACCGGCCGGAACCGCGGCCCATGCCGCGAACATCTTCTCCCGCAGGATCGAGTGGGTTTCGGCATCGAGGTACGGATACGTGCGAACCGCCAAGCCGGCCTGCTGTGCAATCTGCGCGTGGTTGGTCCAGGTTGGATCGCTCAGCCACACCGTGGCGTCCGGCCTGTTCTTGGCCACCAGTTCGCAGGCCAGGCGCAAGGCGCCGGTGCCGCCCGGAGTGTGCAACGTGATGCTGTCCGGGGCGGTGGCCAGGGAATGATCCACACCCAGCAGGAGGCTGCGCACCGCTTCGCCGAAGTCGGGGGTGCCGTCGATCGGCAGATAGTTCTTGGTGTCCTCGTCCGTCAGGATGCGCTTCTCGGCGGTTTTGACCGTATCCAGCACCGGAATGTGGCCGGCGGCATCCTTGTAGACACCCACGCCCAGATTCAGCTTCTGCGGATTGGGGTCCGCGTTGCACGCGGTGGTGAGGTTGTAGATCGGATCGGGCGGGGCCGCCTGGATGTCGGTGAAGATGTGCATGAGGCTGTGTGATAGCCGATGGAGCAGGGGATCAAAATGCGATTGAGTGAGTGGACGCCGGGCCAAGGGCGGAGAGCAAACCCCTGCGCGGAATGATGTCCGCGATGGTCTGGTTGAGTTCGATTCCAAATTTTGACATAAATACTTCCCAGGATACACCTCCTGTGGATATGGCGAGGTCCG
>JAPPAJ010000147.1 GCA_026705565.1 Caldilineaceae bacterium
TGTCCGGGGCCTGCGTTGTAGAATCGGGGATGTTGGGCATGGAAGTTCCTGTTCCGTGTCCGGCGGAGAGTCCGGTGTCCGCCGGACTCTCGCATTTATGAACGTCATTATGCCATCGGCGCGCCGGCCCTGCAAAAAGCGAACCGGTCCGATTTGTCAAGGTTGCTTGGTAAGTCCCATCCGAATCCACCAGGAGGTCTGGTCCACCGTCATGGGAGATTCACTCCCAGCCGCCTCGCGTATTCCTGGAAGGTGCCGCCACGAAGCCCTGTCAGGTCATAGGCTTCCTTGAATCCGATGCGGCCTTCCATCGCTGCGCGCAACACTTGGTTTACAAACAGTTCGCCGACACGCGTGTTCTGGTTGTTGTAGAAATCGCCGCCTCCGGCCGTCTGGCCACCTCTGTGTTCTCGATTAACGTAGTCGTCGTAGAAACCAAAAAAGGTGCTTTGGTCAATGAGATTCAGGTCGAGAACTCGGCGGGCGGCAACTATAGGGCTCACCTTGAATGTCCGGGCCAGTGCCTCGAAGGGACTCTTCTTCCGTCTGATTTTCCACCAACGCGCTCTAAGCTCCCGTGCTGGTGCGAGGAGCTCCGCTGCCGCTCGGTTGCACCAGTCCTCCACGTCTGTACCGCCGGGGAACAGGGTCTTGAAGCCGGAGAGTCCCTCCGTTCCGAGCCAAATGTGCGCCAACTCATGAGCGAGCGTGAACATCTGTGCCGACTTCGCATCCGCACCGTTTACGAAGACCAGCGGCGCGTAGGAGTCGGTAAGTGCGAAGCCGCGAAACTCTTCCACACTCAACGGGCGATGGGTGTTGTTCCCTACTACACCGTTGATCACCGCCATCACGCCGATCTGCTCGATCATGCGGCGCAACTCGCTCACGGCATCCTGCCAAGTTTGGACTCCCGCAGCCCATCCACCATCAAGGCCGAGCACCCGTCGCATTTCGTGACCCACAGCCTCCGGATCATCCGCAAGACGGGCGCTTGCCACGAAGGCCAATGGCTCCGCGTCGTTCTCGACGAGGACTTCCCGCAGCCACCCCTGACGACGCTGCATCGTGTAGAGCGTGTCGAGCAAGTCGGGACTCGGCCTATTTCGTGCAGTCCCTGTCACGGTGCGATAGTCGGGGACCGGTAGGCGTTCGTTGGGAGGCTCGGACAGGAACAGATAGCCGAACGGCGTATGCGTAAGCTTGGCAAACTTCTCCAACTGCTTCAGCGTCGGCTGTCTCTCGCGCCGGATCCAGGCCGGGAACTGAGGTATACGCGCTGCAACGTGCTCCATGTCATAGCCGGCACGCTCGTAGGCCCAGCGAAGCATTTCGGGGGAAACAGGCACGCGCGTCATGTCTTATCCCAGTGACACCATCCCGGCTACGTCGGAGAAGGGGCACATGATTCCTCTACGGACGGTCCAGCAACCTTTCCGAATACAGCTTGTCCTTTTCGTTGAAAAGCCATGTCACAACCATTGACGTATTGACCGCCAGGCCGTTCATAGGCGATGTCCCTCATGGTGCGCGGCAAGTATCACTTTGGTAAAGAAGTCCACAGGCTGCCAGCCGGAGCGGCGCTGACGGAACTGCTCCACCGCCCTTTGGGAACCGGATGTGTAGCCTCCTTGTCATGTCGGGTTGTGGCAACGGTCTCGTGGTGCTCTACCGACTGAAGGGGTTCGGGCAGTCTTGCCTGGCTCACGTGGACCGAATCTTGCGCACACCGCTTAACTCCAACTGGTTGCCGTGACCATGCCATAGTGCTATGGACGATGGCGGTGGTCGGTCAAAACCTTGGACATGGCCGTCTGCAAGTCCCATTGTCACTATCAAACGTTCCTGAGGACATGCGGATAGGCAAGTCCCTGGAACGGGGACGCAACAGGTATATGTATGGCCCCAAGTGTGCGGGATGGGTGGCAGCTCCAAACGCCGTCCTCCTGCGGCCCGCCGCGCGACCCGGTGGGGAAGTTCGGAACGTGCAGGCCAGCCCACGGGGATCGTCGGGGGGCCAGTGGATGGGGCTGCATGTCGGAGGTGCGCCCCAAGTTAGGACCCCGAGCAGGCCAATCCCTGGCGCTAGAGGCTGAGGTGCCGGGGAGTCCATAAGGCCGCCTTGCACGTGCCGGGTTGGTACGATACCTGCACTGCCATTGCCAGCCTGCGAGCTTGGGGTTCGCGGGAGCCTTGCTCAATCCAGTCCCAACCAGGCATGGAGAGTAGCGTCCGTCCCGGCGGCGTGTTCGTCAGCAGCACCCGGAGATACGCATGCTTCGGTTCGTGGAGCACCACCAGCGTGTCCTGCAGGGGCGTGCGTCGGGAATTGGCTTCTGGCATCACAGTCGCGACATGCCGGATTGTCTGAATGATCACTCGCGGTGTCCATAGTTATTGAACAGCGAGCGCACCTCGCCCCTGCCAACCAACTGGGAAAGACGTCGATAGTTCCCGGTTTCGTGGCGTGTGCGTCCGGCAACCACCGCCGGGTGCACATTTGCCAATGAAGCCAAGTTTAGTACGTCGTTCACCGCGATGGATTCATGATCGATGTCCTTGGCAATGGTCGGGGGGATCAGCGCATCGCGTGCCCAGCTGTCGGCATCGTGTTCCTCGGTGGACTTTGAGCCATTGGCAACTTTCAGATCATGGTCGTCCGTGTACACCGACGTATCGGAGAGAACATCGAGATGTAGGCCAATGTGGGCCAACTCGTGCAGCAGCGTGAACCAGAAGCTGTCAATTCGGTCGTGTCTGACGGTGAGACCCACCACAGGCCCACCGTCGGACATCCTGATGGCAGCTCCATCAAGACGTGTCCTCGGCAAGTGTTTCACAACTTCCATTCCGATTCCGCGAGTCCTCAGGAATTCCTGTGCCTGTATCGGTCCGTCGGGAAATCGGCTCAGCACTGCCACCTGACGTAAGAACTCCTGGGTGACAGTGCCTGGGGTGTACTGGACGCGGGCCTCCCTTTTCATTTCACGGGCCGCCACGACCAGACACCAGGCAGCCAGAGCATAGGGGTCAGTGTTTGTGTTTTGACCTTGCTGCTTGGTCCGCCTGAACAACGACTGTCCAACGAAATTCATGCCCCCAGCTTGGTTGACAAGCGGTGTGAGCAACTCCTCGGCGTAGTCCTTGAGTGGCTCTGTACTCTGAATCCACTTCCGCTTTGCCATCTCCCGTAGCGGAAACTTCGACCATTCAATGTTGCATGAATGGCCCGTTTGGAGGACAGCAGGATCCTGCAACAGCGATTCGGCGGGAATCCCGAGGTTCGCGTGGAGGGCGCGCGCCATTTTCATGGAGATGTCGCGTTTTCCGGAAAGGACTTCGGAGACTTTCGCTCGCGAACCCAGGATGGGGATCAGATCCCGTTGCGTCAGCCCTGCCTGCTCCATCCGGAACTTGATTGCGGAAATCGGGTCTGGCGGAGGAATGGGCACGTTTTCCTCCTCGTATGCTTCGACCAGCACGAACAGAGCTGATAGTTCGTCATCCTCCGGTGTGCCCTCCTCGGCATCGAAGATCTCCTCGATTCTTGCCAGAGCGGCCTCCAAGTCACCGGGACTCCGGATGGCCTTCATGGTGTTCATTTCGTTCTCCTTGAGTGGCTGCAATCTGGTTAAACAGGTCCAACGCAAACTCACAGCCCAACAGTCACAGGATCGATCCGGTCGTAGTCCTTGTGATGACCAACCCACTTGATGTAAACCTGTCTGCGGCGGTAGTTGATCCAGGCGATCAGGCGAATCTCCCTGGTGATTCGGAACACAACTCGGCCGTCCTTGATGATGCTGGATTGTGGGTAGGCTTGGGTTACGTCAG
>JAPPAJ010000355.1 GCA_026705565.1 Caldilineaceae bacterium
GATCGTGGATGCCTACGCGGGTACCAGTTGCGCCGTATCCGTCTCGGTACCGGAGGCGAGAAGCCCGGGCCGGCAAGCTCTGCAACGTCGCAATGTTCGTCGTGGTGTAAGTTGCCGCGCCGGGTCCAGATGGTCTTGCGAGGTGAATTCCGCCAAGTGATCCATGGTCCAGACGGCCGGAATGATGGTTGTCGGTCAAGAAATCACTTCGCGCACCACCATGTTCGATTCATGTATCTGTTTGCCTTGCAGGTCACCCGGAAGGAATTCTTCAGACACCGTCTGGAGAATCGTGACTACTAAGGTGCGCTTTGGAGAATTTGCCAGACAGTGTCTGGCAAATTGGGGTGTCTATGAGGATGGTGACAAGTAGTGGGAACAGGTTCTCGTCAAAGAGGAGCTTTGCCCGGGTGGAGTTGAAACGAACCTGCGCTAACGCTCCGCCGCGAATGTCAGTACTGCCTGGATGCCTTCCGGTTCAAGGTCTGGAAAATCCGCCAGGATTGCGGTTTCCGTCGTTCCAGACCCCAATCGAGAACCTCGTACACTGTGATTCCGAGCCGCGAATGCAAGGCTTGCCGCCTCGTTTGTCTGGCTTCAAAGTGATGCGTTCCAAACGGCTCATGTCCCCATGTTGCCTTTGGGTTGGATCGGAGTTAAATTCTCGCCGTTTGGCTGGGTTTCGGAACTGCGGCCAAGTCGGACATCAAGGCTTGACATCCAATCCAGTTTGCCGAACAGTCACGGATAATTACATCATGAACACATCCGAACCTGCTGCTCCGACTAGCATCCCACCTGAGCTGATTGCCGACCTGCACCGACTCAACCCTTGGTGGACGGACCAACCGGCTGCACGGATTCCTGTCACTCGTCGCCACTTGGCGGCTCGGGTACGGCGACGCCTCGATGTTGACATAGCCCCCATTGTGGCGGTGCGCGGACCACGCCAGGTGGGCAAGACCACCATCCAGTTGCAGCTCATCGCCGATCTGCTTGGCGAAGGAGTTCTCCCTACCAGCATTCTGCGGATCCAGTTCGATGAATTGGTATCCACTGATCGGCTGATCGATCCCATCCTCCGCATCGCCTACTGGTTTGAAGAAAACATCGCTACCGATCGCTTCAATGCGCTGGACCAGCAGGGGCACAAGGCCTACCTGTTTCTTGACGAAGTGCAGAACCTTGACAACTGGAGCGCGCAACTCAAGTTCCTGGTGGACACCGTCGGGGTCAAGGTTCTCGTAACTGGTAGTTCCGCCCTGCGCATTGAAAGGGGGAGGGATAGTCTGGCCGGACGTATCCACACTGTGGAAGCCGGAACTCTTTCACTCACAGAGATCGGCAGGTTTCGCCAGTTGGACTATCCGGACCCGTTCCTCCCTGACAATGGTCTGGGTCATCTGTTGCGCAAGGAATTCTGGCAGGAGCTCGCTGAACACGGACGCAGGCACTCTGGATTCCGCGACCAGGCCTTCCGGCATTTCTCGGATCGCGGCGGATATCCCATGGCCCACAACCGTGCCGAGGTCGACTGGCCCCTACTGTCTGACCAATTGAACGAAACCGTCATCCAACGGGTGATCCAGCATGACCTGCGACTGGGGAACCGCGGCCGTCGTCGCGACGCCTTTCTCCTGGAGGAACTCTTCAGGTTGGCCTGCCGCTATGCCGGGTTGACTCCTTCCTACGATTTGCTTGCCGACGAGGCTCGGTTGTCGATGGGTGCCGACGTGGGCCGCCAGAGGGTTGCAAACTACCTGAGGTTCCTCACCGACACCATGCTGCTGCACCTGATACCGCCTTTGGAACTGCGTCTCAAGCGACGCCGGGGCAGCCCCAAACTGTGCCTGGTTGACCACGGTCTCCGGGCCAGCTGGCTCCAGGAGCAAATCCCGCTGGCCCCGGAGGCGTTGGCGGCAAGTCCGGAGCTGAGTACCATGGCCGGCCACATTGCCGAGAGCACACTTGGTGCCACGGCCTCCGGCATTCCCGGCCTGGGCATTGCCCACCAGCCGGAGCGTGGCTTGGACCGTGAGGTTGACTTTGTCTTTACTGTCGGCGACCGACGGTTGCCGGTCGAAGTGAAGTATCAACGCCGTATTGATCCGGTACGGGACACCTTGGGCATCCGATCGTTTGTGGAGAAGGCGGCCAACCGCGCCCCCTTCGGGCTGCTCATTACCCAAACCGACACCCCAACCGAGGATGCACCGCATGTTGTCAGCATGCCGCTTTCCACATTCATGCTGCTTGCATAGCTGGGGCGTGCCCGAAGCAACAGTTCAGCAACCGTATTGAGTCGTCAAACCTTGATCACGGAAGTGGGATCTGAGCTGTAGCGGAGCGGATTGAGTACGTGCACGGGAGCCAAGCCTTGAACGGTCGGCAGCACCCCATCCGACAGGAGTCAGCTCTTCACTGCCGTTTCTACCTGCGTACTGTGGTCAGACTGCTTGGGCATCGCTCCAAGGTGTTGAGTCGCCGGTGGGAACAGTGACTCCGGTTCCACCAACAGATCGGTGGTGTGTCGGCCCAAGGCCTTGGCGATCGCGTCAAGGGTCTTGAATCGGGGCGACTGCTCTCCCTTCTCCAATCGCACCAGGGTCACCCGCCCTATGTTGGCCGCCTGGGCGAGTGCCGCTTGCGTCAAACCCGCAGACTCGCGGAAGCCCCGGATGCGTTCACCGAGGGTCCGCCTTCCTTGCATGGCAATAGCCTCAATCGCGGGGCGATAGGAAGCATCGCAGTAATGGCGGGCGAAGTCCCAGGGAATCTCGACTATCTCGCCGCAGACCGTCCCCAGAACCATTTCGTACGGATTCGGCAATGCCAGACTGGACAACGCTGTGCGCTTCTCAATCTCGGGTATGTCCTTGTAGAGGATGCATCCTCTGGCCCCATCTGCAAAGCCGATTTCGATTGAATCCTCCAGCGGATTGGCGACCGTCATCATCCGATAGGCGTTGTTGACCAGAACGGCTTCCATCATCTCCTTACCTCCTGTGAATGGCGTCCCACACCTTTCTGATTTCCTCTGCATGTTTTGTATAGGCTTTCATGATGTTCCTGAAGGTTCCGGCTGGAGGGGGCTCCATGAAAGTACCTCCGTTGAGCTCCACGCGGCATACGTCTTGGTTGCCCACCCAGACATGTACGTGAGGCGGTTCGAAACTGTTCTCCCTGGTATTCACAACAAACCGGAATTGGCCTTCCACTACTACAGTCGGCATGTGCAGTCCTTTGTGACTGGCTCTCTACCGTGTGTGCACGCCCTGCAGAGAGTATCATGTAACGATACATGGCGTCAATGCTCGTGTTCTACTTTTCTGGGGTTTACTGCAATCCGGGACACCCTCGGCGTGATGGCTTGACCACCATCGGAGCCGTGTGGGCTATAACATGGTCAGCCTTGGGTTGTCCAGTGCCGTTCCATCGTGTCCATTCTGGCACTGTTTCAATTTCGCTGATTTTGGTGAGAGGTTGTCAACGGTACCCCGCGTATCAATGAAGCCCGGTTGGTGTGCATCAAGACTGCGGCGTTTGCCACCAGTGCAGGAAGCTGCGTACCCCGTCTCTGTCTGTCCATCCTCCGGGCCAGCGCATCCGCGGTCTGACCATCCGCACCAGCCCTCCAACCCGGGTTGCGTCCTATCCCCCTGTTGAACTGTACCGTCAGTTGCACGGGGGGCTTGCTATGCCGCGATCGGGACACCGCAGAAGCAGGCGTGCCGCGGAACAGACTCACATCCATGTTCCAAAACCTCCGACATCGACTTCGGTTCAACCTACCGGTTGGGATCGGCGCCGGATGCTGTGGGTTCTTCCGTCCC
>JAPPAJ010000037.1 GCA_026705565.1 Caldilineaceae bacterium
CCGGCCCCATTCCCCCGGAACTCCAACACCTGGCCAATCTGCAGGTGCTGGACCTGAGCCACAACCGGCTGACCGGACCCGTGCCCACCGAACTGGCCCACTGGGCCCGCCGGCCCCACCTGGAATCCCTGCACCTCGACGGCAATGCCCTCACCGGCTGCCTGCCCGCTGCCTGGCAGGACCGCTTCGCCGTGACGACCCGCACCAACGGCCAACCCCAAATCCTGCCCTACTGTCCCGACTGAGTGCGGCCTCGGCACGGGCATCCACGGCGGCCGGACCTGGCCGTGTACGCGTGGGAGCCGACCGCACCGCAACCGGGTCGAGCCTCCGAACGGTCCCGCCTTGGGGGTGGGATGGCAGTTCCGACCGGTGCGGGTTCTGTTATCCCGCAAACGGCCGTTTGCAGTACAGCCCACGCCTCGTGCCGGTGTCCGTCTTGGCCTCGCGGAAACCAAACATCCCCTTGGGCCTGGCCCGGAAGCCGGTGGCATACTGCGAACCCGCAGCCATGGCCCACCCTGAAACCAAGCGAGCCCCCATGTTTCATCCCCGGGTCCCGTACCGCACGCTGCTCCCCGTACTGGCCCTGGTCCTGTTGCTGGCCGGTTGCATCATGCCTTCACGCCAGGACGCCACCCCGATCCTGCCGCCCGCCGAACCACCGCTGGCGGATCCCGTAGCGGAGCCGACCCCGGAGGACCTGACGGCGGTCGTCAACCGGAACGCCAACGTGCGCACCGGGCCGGGCACCGACCATGCGGTGGCCTACTGGCTGACCGCAGGCGATGCGGTGACGGTGACGGGCCGCAACGCAGACGGCAGCTGGCTGCAAATCGAGCACGAGGATCGGCCCGGCTGGATCTTCGCGACCCTGATCGACAGCGCCGCGGAGCCGATGGCGAAGCCGGCCACAAAGGCGCCCCCGGAGGCGGCCGCAGCCGAGCCCACGCCGGAACCGGAACCTGCGGTCGAACCTGTACGGGAGCCATTGCCTGATCCGGAACTCCAGGCAACGCCTGCTCCGAAATGGCTGATGGTGACCGGAGGTGTGGTCAACCTGCGTACAGGCCCGGGCACCGACTACCCGACGGCCGGACAGGTGCGCAGGGGCGACCGGCTGCAGTTGACGGGCCGCAACGAGGAAACCACCTGGCTGAGTGTCATGCACCCCAGTGCGGTGGGTGAGGTTGTTTGGATCTTTGAGAAACTGACCGACTTCGATGCGTCCACCATGTCGCCGGTCGCCATTGTGGAAATTGAAGTCGCCGTGGCACCGACACCGGAACCCGTGACTGAGCCGGCCGCGGCCGGTTCGGCCGCGGCCCCACCGCCCGACCTAAGCGACTGCGCGCAGTGGCACACCGTCAATCCTAACGAGACGCGCCTGGTTCAGATTACCGACTGGTACCAGCTCGACCTGGCGACCGTGGCGGCACTCAACGGCATCGATGCCAACGCACCGCTGACGTCGGGAGCCAATATCTGCCTGATAACCACCAGTCAGGAGACACAGACTCAGGACGGGGCCACAGAGATTGCCGTTACGGCGACACCTTCGGATGCAACTCCAGATCCACGCGTGGACACCCCGTCCACCAAGGTGGACAGAATGTGCATCACGCCTTGGGGGAACTTCCACCCTTGTCCGCATATCCCCCATCATCCCGAACGCGCAGTCCAATCTGTGCCAGGTGTACCGGTTCTCTACCATGCACCCGGAACCTACAGCCGCGATCTGCCGGGCCTCGACTACGACTTTGAGTTGGTCCTGGGCGACGACTCGAGGATGTGGAACTGGCGCATGCGCGATCCCGCAGCCTGCTACGACGCCCTGCGCGTCCACATGGCCGAAATCCCCGAGGAGATCGGGTTGACCCGTCTCGAAGTGCGACTCTCCGATCCTGTGTTGGAAAGAGTAATCGATGGAGTAATCGATGGATTGACGGAAGCGCTCGTGGACATGGAGTTCTCCATACACTACTCGTATCCATTTGTCGAAGGCGGCGACGGTGACAATCATCGCGATTCGCTGTACTCGCATCCAGACCTCGGCAGTTCTACATTGCGTTGCTACGACCGACCCCGAGGGCGGCCCGACGACGACGTGTTCTGCCGCATCTACCCCACGTGGGGGAATTCCGGCAGCATCCACCTCGCCGCCGCGGTCAGTCTGCAACTGGCCGATACGGCCGGCCAGATGTCGCGTCGGGCCAAGGCCGTCCAGTACCACAGGCAGAACTTTCACAAGCTGCAAGCCGACGCTTACGTGGTTCCGCTCATCGACGATGGCAGCGGTGACCCTGTCGGCTTCGGTCCCTGCATGGAAGTGACGCGGGCACTGTTTCAATCTCGTTGATACAGAACATTCATCCACTGATGATCCGGCCGGGCAAGAACCCTGTTTGGATGCGGCGCGGGCCCAGTGGTCGGATGCGCGCCGCAAACGGCCGTTTGCGGGATGGGGACGGCGAGTGCTGCTCACATACACTGAGGGACTGAACCGTCGGCCGCTACCATGACACGCCGACCTTGAACCGACAACCGGGAACCTGCCCCATGCGGATCCAAGACTCCCGCCCTCGCTGGCTGCTGCCGGCGGTCCTGTTGCCTCTCCTGAATCCCTGTGCGGTTGTGTGATAGCTTGCAAACATCATGGATGCGCGCGTGAACAACCTGCGGATCGGTCGGCGGTGGTTGACCATTGGCCTGTGCCTGTATTTGCTCCTGGCATCGCCCGGCGCAGCCCGGGAGTCCGTGTCAATGCCCCTGCCCGAGGGGGCCATGGCCCGTCTGGGCCGGGGCACGATCAATGCCGTGCAGTATTCGCCGGACGGTTCCCGCCTTGCGGTTGGGGGCAGCATGGGCATTTGGCTGTATGATGCCCACACCGGGGAGGCCGTATCACTGCTCACGGTCCAAGGGCATAGTGTCTCCAGCGTCGCCTTCAGTCCCGACGGGCGCACCCTGGCCAGCAGCGGTCGGGACGCCACCGTGCGCCTGTGGGATGTGGAGACGGGCACCCTGTGGCAGACCCTCGAGGGCCACACGAGCGGAGACCACAGTGTGGTCTTCAGTCCCGACGGGGGTACCCTGGCCATTAATGGTTGGGCCTTCACCGTACGCCTGTGGGATGTGGAGACGGGCACCCTGCGCCAGGTCCTCGATGGCCACACGGACGGTGTCACCAGCGTGACCTTCAGCCCCGACGGCCGTACTCTGGCCAGCGGCAGCGGTGGTTGGGACAGCACCGTGCGCCTCTGGGATGTGGAGACCGGAAGCCTGCGCCAGATCCTTGATGGCCACAGCAACGGAGTCTCCAGTGTGGCTTTCAGTCCCGATGGCCGCACCCTGGCCAGTAGCGGTCGGGAAAACACCTTGAGTAGCGGTCGGGCCGCCATCGTGCGCCTGTGGGATGCGGAGACAGGCACCCTGTGGCAGACCCTCAAGGGCCACATGAGCGGAGTCCACAGCTTGGCCTTCAGTCCCGATGGGCACTCCCTGGCCGGTAGTAGTTGGTACGACGAGACCGTACGCCTCTGGGATGTGGAGACGGGCGCCCTGCGCCTAACCCTCGAGGGTCATGTGAACGGAGTCGTCAGCGTGGCCTTCAGTCCCGACGGGCACTCCCTGGCTAGTAGCGGTCGGGGCGGCACCGTGCGCCTGTGGGATGCGGAGACGGGCACCCTGTGGCAGACCCAGATCCTCGAGGGCCACGCGGGCTCGGTCTGGAGCTTGGCCTCCAGCCCCGACGGGCGCACCCT
>JAPPAJ010000123.1 GCA_026705565.1 Caldilineaceae bacterium
CTTCACCTATCTGGAACAGATAGGTGAAGTCGTCAACTGCCAGGTTGGGCACGCTGCCGGCCGGCGTCAACGCCCCGCTGATGACGTACATGGAGGGGCAGGCCGCACGGATCGCCTGCGATGACGGAATCAGCAAATTGACATAATCGACACCATTCAGAGGGAGATTGCCCCACTCGTAATGGAGGTTCTGTTCATTCCAGACCTCGATGGCCTTCACCGCCGTACCGCAATACCGGGTTGCCATGGCGGACATGAAGCTCGCCAGGTCCTGCGGGTCGGCCGGGGGACCGTCCACGTTTGCGTCGTAGCCGGCTTCCCGGGCCCAACCCGGCGTGGTCACCACGCTGAAGAGGAGGTCAACATCGCTGTAGGTGGCGCGGCTCACGAGCAAATCCAGATCCCGCCAGTTGTAGCTGCCCTGTTCCGGTTCGGTAATGTTCCAGCGAATCTGCTGCTTCAACCAGTTGAAACCGAGGTCCCGCGTCGCCCACATGATGTGATCGACGTCCACGCCGATCATGTGGGCCTGGGTGCCGTATCCGAATTCGATGGGCGGCGGGGCGTCCGGCATGGGGCCGCGCTCCAATGTTGATGGTTGTGGGATGTCGGCGGAGGCCTGGGGCAGTTCCCTGAAACCGGCCTGTGGCTCCAGGGCCCAGCGTGCGATCCAGGCCGACGTGCCGTCGAGATCCACCCTGAGCCAATGGCCGCTGCTGTTTTGCGCGGTTACCCTGACCTGTGCCTGGCCCGGCAGCCGGTGCACCATGCGGTAAAGGTAATCCGGACCTTCAACTACCTGGATGGCAAACCGCGTCGTTGTGAGCACACTGAATGGGACCGGCGTCGGCGTCGGCTGCGCGGTCGGCTTTTCCGGTGGGGAGGGGGTGGGTTCATCGGGTTGTGCTGACTCCTGTACCGGCGTTGCCGCAGGTGGCGCGGAGTCACGGCCGTCGCGGCAAGCAGCCAGCAATACTGCCAGTAGCAGAGACAAGCACAGGACAACGGGACGACTGGGCAAGGACGAGGTCTTCAAGGGAATCTCCCGGGAGCGACGATGAATTGGTTTCGTGTGCAGGGTCGGGACCGGCAACTTCCAAGCATCACTTGGTCATTGCCTTGAGGCTGTTGTAGACCGGCAACGGGCTCCAATCGGAGTTTACGATGCCCCATTGTTCCCGTTCGGTGCCTTGGGCAATGACACGGAAGTTCAGGTTCCACAGGATGGGGGCCGCCACCCAGCCCCAGTCCTTCATCATTTGATAGGCCTGGACCGTCCAGGCAGCCTGTTCCTGGTAGGAATTGTCAAGGGCATATCCATAATTCGGATGACCGGGTGGCGAAGCAACCGCCCAGCCGAACTCCGTAGGCCAAATCGGGATGTTCGGATTTACGGCTTCCACCGCCGCCCTGTATTCTTCCATGGTGCTCCGGAAACTGAACGACCGGTGGGGGCTGTTTCTGTTGCACCCCGCGTCGAAGTTCGCCATGCCCGTGCCTGGAATGATTGAACAGTAGTCTCGCACGGTGGCTTGCGGTGGTACGTTGTATCCGCTCGGATGGGCGCCCACGGCATCAACGTAGTTGAGCATGCCCAGCTGGATCATCTGCTTCAGGTACTCAAGGTCGTCAATCGCCAGGACAAAGCCGTCGGCTCTCCGGTTCGTGCCGGCCGGAGTCGGGGCTCCGCTGACTACCAGCATCGATGGGCACTCTGCGCGGATGGCAGCCGACACCTCCTTGAGCAATTGGACGTATTCCGCCGCACTGATCGGCTTGTTGCCCCATTCGTAGTGCAGATTCTGCTCGTTCCAAACTTCAATGGCCCGGACGGACGAATCGCAGTAACGGTCCGCCAGACTGCCCACAAACCGGGCAAAGGTTGCGTTGTCCCTCGGCGGACCGACTACGCTCGCGTCAAAACCGGGCTCGCGGGCCCAGTCCGGAGCGGCGAGTACGCTCAAGAGGATTGAGACTCCTTGTTGTTGGTCGGCTTCCGCTCGGATCCAGTCCAGTTTTTCAAAGTTGACGTTTCCCGCTTGGGGTTCGAAGATTTTCCACTGAACCTGCTGCTTGATCCAATTGAAACCCAACTGTTTGGTGGAGAGTATGGCTTGGGAGATGCCCCCATCCAGCATGTGAGCTTGGACCCCGTAGCCCCAAAGGGCCGACGCAGCCGTGGACGGGCTTGCGGCAGGGGGTGGCACCGGATCCGGTGCAATTGAAATCACGGGAAGCCGGTTGAGTAGCTGACTGCCTTGAATCCAATCGCTGTTCGACGGTGCGTTCACCCACCCAACTGGGCCGGACTCGTCCTCGATCTGCAGCCACGTGGCTTCCCTGTTGCGGCCGATGATTTCGTAGGTCGCGCCCTTTGTGAGATTGTCCTCCACGACATTGGAGGTGGGGCTCGGCAGCCGGTGTGCTTGGATTGTCGATCCCGGTCCCGGTACCAGGATGGGCCTGTCCAGCGTTTGCGCGGTCGGTTCCGTCAAACTTGCGACGGTTACGGTCCTGGTGTCGGTGCCGGGAAATCGCTGGCCGTCGATGGCAATGAAGGCTTCCACCTGATAGGTACCGGTCTCCTCCAACGGGAACGCCTTGCTGGTTTCGTCGATCGGAGCCCAAAGGTGGGCCTTGTCCTCGCCGGCGAGTGAGATGTTGAATTCCACACGGTACTCGGCAGGAGCCGCCACCAATTCGGACGGGGCCGACTTGAACTCGGCCACGGCGTCCCAAACCGCCGGGTCGAGGTCCAGGTTGTTCGATACGTCCAGGACCACGTTCGAAATGTTGTGTCTGGCCAGGATGCCGAGTTTGGCGCGCAAGGCTGTGGCGTCGCCCACATACACCTTCTGGGAACCACCTCTGGTGGTAAGGGTGTACTGATGCAGGATGGGGTCGTAGCGCGGCTCCTCCGCGAGCGTGCTTCGGTCCAACTGCATCATCAGGTTGTCGCCGACCGCATCGACCGCCAGCGAGCCCTTCATCAGGCCTATGGCGGACGAAAACGGCATCATCGCCAGTTGCGTGTCGGACACCCCCACGGAGGCGGCGTGCAGTGCGATGGTCAGCTTGGATCTTGGAATGCGGCCGGTCGCGTACATCAGCAGCGATTCAAAGGGATAGGAACCGGGCCTGAAGTCCTCCGGCTCCAGCGGCGCCGGGACTACGACCTGGTCGGCGAATTCGGCCAGGCCGGCCCAGTCGTAGCCCAGGGTGTTCCATTCGGCCTCCGAGACCTGCCGCGGGGATTCCACCTGGACAATCAGCTTGCGGGTGGGGTCGTCCGCCTTCAACTCGGCCGCCAGCCCGGCTGCGAATGCCGTGAAGTTGGGGCCGGCTCCGGGCTGCAGGGAAAGGCCTCCGTAGTTCAGGTACACCCCGTGGAAACCAAACTCCCTTACCGCATCGAGGATGGAGATGGACTGGTTCTGCAACTGGCCGCCACTGGACAGCATGTTGATGAGAAGGTCGGCCCGCACGGTACCGTTGGCTTCCGTGTTGCCGATGCCGAGCAGGACCGGTTTGGAGGATGTATCAATCGGTGCAATCTCGCCTTCCAGGCCGCCGTCTCCCCTCAGCGTGCTGAACGCAACCCCGACCCGATCGACCACTTCATGGGCGGTGCCAGGTGCCGGCAACTGGTCGGCATCCATCAACAGCGTCAGGTCCGTAAGCAGTGAAATGTCGTCCTGCCCCAGCAAGAGGTTGTCGGGCACACGGTCCAACCGGGATTCGATTTGCAGCGCCG
>JAPPAJ010000036.1 GCA_026705565.1 Caldilineaceae bacterium
TGGAGCGCATCGGCCGGATCATGGATTTGGAGGAACAGCAGGCGCCCGCGGCCACGCTTGCCGAACCCCGCGGCCACGATGTTGAATTCGACGGCGTAACCTTCGCCTATGAGGAACAACCCGTGCTGCACGAGGTGTCGTTCGTGGCCCGGGCTGGCACGACCACGGCCATTGTCGGTCCGTCCGGTGCAGGCAAGAGCACCATGCTCAATTTGGTGTCCCGCTTCTGGGACCCGCGTCACGGGGTTGTGCGCATTGGGGGCGTGGACATTCGCGACTTGACCCACCAGCAACTCTTTGAACACATCACGGTGGTGTTCCAGGACGTGTACCTCTTTCGCGCCACGGTGCGCGAGAACATCGCGTTTGGCCGACCGGAAGCCACGGACACCGAAATCGAGGCCGCCGCACGGGCGGCGCAGGCGCACATGTTTATCGAGGCCCTGCCACAGGGATACGAAACCATGGTCGGGGAGGGAGGCGCGACGCTGTCGGGCGGGGAACGCCAACGAATCTCCATCGCCCGGGCGATTCTCAAGGATTCTCCCATCGTGCTGTTGGACGAGCCCACGTCTTCGCTGGACGCACTCAACGACCAGGCCATCCGTACGGCCTTGGTGGCGCTCCTGCGCGGCAAAACCGTCCTCGTGGTGGCGCACCGATTGCCCACGATCCAGTCTGCCGATCAGATTTTGGTCGTCGACGGCGGCCGCATCGTGCAGCGGGGTTCTCACGCCGAACTGATCGAGCAGGCGGGTGGACGCTACCAACAGCTTTGGCTCGATCGCCAACGCGCCTCGGAATGGCGGATCGGCACTGCGCCGATGGCCGCCGGGACCGCGTTGTAATCAACTTTGGCACTCAGTAGATACAGGCTTTAGACCATGCCCCACTCTTGTTCACGGGTCGTTGAGCACCCCCAACGGGATCGACTCTCGCCGTGCAGCTTCCCCTGTGCCGCGGGATGGTCGGCAGCGGTTGTTGCGCCCGCTCTTGATCCGACAGGACAGTATACCAAAGCCTGCATCTACTCACTGCCTCAACTTTCCATATCAAGAGAGACAATCATATGTCGAAACCCGCTTTGAATATCTTGTTCGGTGTTCCCGCACGGAGACTCCTGCGGGGTGCCTTCCTGTCCGCGCTCGCGGTGGTGCTGGTTGCCTGCAGTGTGGCTGCTCCCGCCGAGGATGCGGGCGTTGCTGCGGAGACCGGTGCCGAAACGGCAGACGGTGGTTGGTTGCGCGTGGCTGCCGCAGGTTGGGCCAACGATCAGTTCAACCCGTTCTTTGCACAGAGTTTGGCCGACTACATTGGTCTCTGGAACGTGTATGACGCCGTGGCCTGGCTGGAAGGAGCCGAGGTGAGACTGGGCTTGGCGGAGTCAGTGACTCCCAACGAAGACGGGACCGTGTGGACCATCGAGCTGAAGGAGGCCTGGTTCCACGATGGCAGTCCCGTACGTGCACAGGATGTTGCTTACTCTCTCTCCACCTATGCCAACCCCGAGTTGGCACCGTTCTTCGCGCCGTTCTTTTTCAACCTCGACGTTGCCAACCTGGATGTCCCGGATGACAAGACGCTGGTGGTGCCGTTGCATTCGCCCCAGGGCGATTTCCTGGAGCGCACATTGGCGACGATATCGCTCGTGGTGCCGGAAGGTACCGTTGGGGGGCAGGACGCGATTGGGAGTGGCCCCTTCAAGCTGGAAGCCTATGAAGCCGGCAAGAGCATTCGTCTCGTGCGCAACGCGGACTATTGGACCGGCGCCCCTCCCGCGCTGGATGGGTTGGAGGTGATCATCATTGACGACGCCAACGCCCGCCTCAATGCGCTGAAGGGCGGCGAAGTGGAGTTCGCCACCCAGATTACCCCGGCCGGTGCGCTGGGTGAAGCCGGCAATGCGGACATCGTCCTGCAACCCGCCGGCGTGGCCAACTCCACTGTACACAGTTTCGCTGCGAACACGACCATGCCCCCCTTTGACAATCCGGACGTGGTACGCGGGCTCAAGCTTGCGATCGACCGGCAGGCCTTGGTCGACACGGTGTTGTTGGGCTATGGCGAAGTGGGCAACGATCTGATCGGCAAGGGGCTGCCCGGGTATCACCAGGAACTTCCCCAGGTCGAACGGGATGTGGAGGAGGCCCGGCGCCTCTTTGCCTCCGCCGGGGTCGTGGAACTCACCATGTTGACCGGCGAGGTGACCCCCGGAGCGACGGCCGCCGCCGAATTGCTGGTTCAGTATCTGGCTGAGGCCGGTGTGGCCTTGACCTTGGAAGAGATTCCGGCGGATCAGTACTACGCCGACTTCATGCGGCTCCTTTCAACACCGCTGCAAACGGCGTATTGGACCAATCGGCCTGCAGCTTCCCACACCGCCATGATGACCGGATCAAACGGCGGGTTCAATTTGACCGGCATGGCCGGCGAGGAGTACGACGCCATGCTTATGGCACTCGTGGCCGAAGTGGATGCTGCCCGGCGCGTCGAATTGGGTCTGGAGGTCCAGGAGTACCTCTACGCCAACGACGGCCAGATCGTATGGGCCTTCCAGCCGGACCTCAACGCTTCCGTTCCGGGCATCTCCGGCGTGCTCTACAGCCAGTCGGCTCCCCGTTTCCATTTGACGACCTGGGAGCGGTGATCTCGGATGGGTATGCCCTTGGGCAGGCTTCTGGTGCGCCGCGTCGTGGCGGCCATCGGCGTGTTGTGGGTTGTGTCCATCCTGCTGTTCTCAGCTACCCACGTGTTGCCCGGAGATCCCGCCGCGCGCATTCTCGGGAACCGGGCAACACCGGAAACCTTGGCCGAATTGCGAAGCAGGATGGGCCTTGACCGTCCGTACTTGGTCCAGTACGCCGACTGGATCACAGACTTTGTCACCGGGGAGGTCACGAGTCTTGCGACCGGGCGCTCGGTTTGGCCGGCGCTGCGAACGCGCGCGGGCAATTCGCTTCTCCTGGGGGCGACGGCCTTGGTGCTCGCCATCGGCCTGGGGTTCGCGGTGGGCCTGGCCAGCGGCATGCAGGCCGGCCATCCGACCGATCACACATTGACCGTGGGCGCGCTGATTGGCCTCAGCGTACCCGACTTTGTCATTGCTGCCTTGTGCATCGGGATCTTTGCCCTTGCCTTGGAAATACTGCCGCCTGTATCTGTGCTTCCCGCCGGTACGACTCCGTTTGATCGTCCCGGGATTCTCGTGCTGCCGGCGGTTTCGCTGGCGTTGCCAACCGGCGCGTGGATCAGTCGGTTTGTCAGGGCGGCGGTCGTCGATGCCCGCTTGGCGCCCAATGTCGAAGCCGCCAGGTTGGCAGGCCTGTCCCCGGCGCGCGTGAATTTCCGGCACTTGCTGCCAGGCGTGATGGGCTCCGTTGCCCAGGCCATGGCTGCCGCCAGCCTGTTTTTGATCGGAGGCAGTGTGGTGGTGGAGCAACTGTTCGCCTTCCCGGGCCTGGGATCGATGCTTACGACCGCCGTCCGGGTCAAGGACGTGTCCACCGTGTTGGCCGTTGGACTCGTTACGGCGGCCGCCGCCATTGCCGCTTTTTCCCTGGCCGACATCGTTGGTCTGTTGGCGAATCCGCGGCTCCGGCGGACGCGATGAACATGTTTTTGCCCGCAGCCGGCTCCGGCGGCTCGTCCCATCGTTCGCTGCGACAATCGGCGGGCAGGGCGGCCCTCGCCCTCGTCATCCTGCCGGGCATGGTGGTCATGATCTTGGCGATAATTGGGCCGTGGATC
>JAPPAJ010000072.1 GCA_026705565.1 Caldilineaceae bacterium
AAGAGCAACGAGATTACGGCCATCCCCCGCCTGCTCGACCGCATCCACCTGGAGGGGGCCGTGGTCACGATCGACGCCGCCGCCCGACGGACCGCCATCGTGCAGGCGTTGCGGGCGGCCGGCGCCGACTACGTGCTGGCCGTCAAGCGCAACCAACCGACCCTGCACCGGGAGGTGAAGGCAGCCTTCGACGAGGCCGAGCGGGGCGTCTTCACGCCCGCCGCGGAGGACCGCTGCGAGACCGTCGAGCACAACGGCGGCCGCCGCGAGCGGCGCACCTGCACCGTCCTGGGCGGCCCCGGCCTCTGCGCATGGGTCGCGGACCCCAAGACCTGGCCCGACCTGCGCAGCCTGATCCGGGTGCAGGCCGAGCGCATCGGGCCCCGCGGGCCCCGGCAGCGCTCGGTGCGCTACTACATCTCCAGCTGCCCCGTGGATGCGGAGGCCCTGCTGGACCTCGTCCGTGGCCACTGGGGCGTCGAGAACGGTCTGCACCGCACCCTGGACGTGCAGTTCCGGGAGGACGACTGCCGCCTGCACAGGGGCTACGCCCCCGCCGTCATGGCCATCCTGCGCCGGGCCGCCCTGAACATGGTTAAGACCTTTCAGCAACAATTTGCACCAGATGTGTCCATGGGACTGCTGCGCGACCGCATCGGACGACAACCCTGGATCCTGGCTCCGATCCTGGCCTGAGCGCGACTTTTCGGTTGCCCTGGGTCCAGGGGCGGGGTGACTCTCCGACGACAAGTACGGGCCGCGTGAGGACAAGCCCCTGGACCGACTCGTAGAGATGATCCGCTCGGACAACCTATCGGTCATGTGTTACACTGAAAGGCACGCCCGCCCCTTGATAGTAGGCTGGGTTTACTTCATCCCGAACTCTTCAGATCTGCCTACCACCAGCTTCTTCCGGGTGATGTCGGAGAGTTCCACCACAAGGCTTGATAAAGGTTCCCTGATGCGGATGAATCCACGCTTGGTGGACTGGCTGCTGCTGGGACTGGTACTGTTTAAAGTCATCTCTTGGCTTGGCATCTTTCTAGTCGATATGCCAGAGCAAAACTGGTTCTTCACTTTGCGCGTTATCGTAAGGTTCTTCCTGGTTGTCGTTCTGGTCTGGAAGATTATCCGGAGAACTCCTCGAATTGTCCCGAAGCGTCCTACGGTATTCCTATCACGCTTGGCATTCGGACTGGCTGTGCTGGCGCTTGGTGCGGATATTGTCTGGGGAATGGGACCAATATTTGTTATCTTGGGTTGGTATCTTTCTAGGCTATGGTTTGGGCATGGGGATATCGAGGGATTGACGGGCTGAGTGGGATCCGGCATTCTGTGTCCACCGACACGGAGACCCGCCATGACCACTCCCAAAGCCCCCGGCCAAGCCCACCGCGAAGGCATCACCCTAATGGAACTGGCCGCCATGTTCCCCGCCGAGGAATCGGCCCTCCAGTAGTTCGAGGTCCGGTTCTGGCCCCACGGTCGTGTCTGCGGACACTGCGGCAGCGCCAACACGAAGGAGGCCAGCCATGCCAAGATGCCCTACTGGTGCACGGATTGCCGCTCCTACTTCAGCATCAAGACCGGCACGCTGCTGGAGTACACACAGCTGCCGCTCCGCAAGTGGGTGTTCGCCATCTACCTGCACCTGACCAGCCTCAAGGGCGTCAGCAGCATGAAGCTGCACCGGGACATCGGGGTCTCGCAGAGGACCGCCTGGCACATGCTCCAGCACATTCGCAAGGCCTTCGACGACAGCGACGACGACAACGGCCCCTTCGGCGGCCCGGTGGAAGTCGACGAAACCTACGTGGGCGGCAAGCGCAGGAACATGTCCAACGCCTGGCGCAAGGCACAGACCGGGCGCGGCACGGCCGGCAAGACGGCTGTGGTGGGCCTCAAGGACCGGGACACCAACCGGGTGCGCGCCGAGGTGGTGGCGACCACGGACACGGCCACCCTGGAGGGCTTCGTGGAGCACCATGCCCGTACCGGGGCCACGGTCTACATGGACGAGGCGGCCGCCTATCGGGGCCTCTCCGACCTGTGCTACCGCCATGAGAGCGTGCAGCACTCGACCGGCGAGTACGTGCGGGACACGGCCCACACGAACGGCAGGGAAAGCTTCTGGTCCCTGCTCAAGCGCGGCTACGTCGGCACCTGCCACAAGATCAGCCCCAAGCACCTGGGCCGCTACGTGTCCGAGTTCAGCGGACGGCACAACATCCACAGCTCCGGCACACGGGTGCAGATGGCCCGCCTGGTCGAGGGCATGGTCGGCAAGCGGCTCCGCTATCACAGGCTCGTCGCCGACAACAGCCTGCCCAGCGGGGCGCGGTCCTGACCCGGCTCCGTGTCGGTGGACACAGAATGCCGGATCCCACTCAGCCCGTCAACCCCTCGATATAATCCCCTATGGTTTGGACAGTTTTGAGCCGGTTTGGCGCTCCCCTTTCAGGCTTTGTGACGCATCCGGCATGACAAAGAGGTAAATCGGGGAAGGGACTCCAGCCCCAAAGGGACATCGCACGGAGCCTGCCATCGTTGATGTAACCAGGCATCATCAACAGAGGTGTTCCGTGCGACTGCTGCGCAATATACTCGCCTTGGTGCCCTGCGGCCAACCGCAGGCGGCTCATTTTGCCCACTTGGTGGTGCTATTGCAGTGGCAGCCCGAATGCCTCAACCTCTACTGGCCTCGAGCACTACGGCAGCCGGCCGGCGCGCATCCATGCGCACTGGTTTGCGCGGCCCTTCCCTTTCGCGCGCCTGAGCGTGGCCGCGCTGGGGACAAGCATTATCCTGGATCCTTTGTGGTCGAACATCAGCTCGGCTCTCTGATGGGTTGTGCAGTGGTTTTTGCCGGCCGGAAGCCTAGATTGAAACCTCACTCGGTCTCATCCTCCAACTGTTTGGCAACTATGTTGGTGTCGAGCAGCATGGATGTGGCCGCGAGCTCACGTGCAGGACAGTGGCTCACACGCAATTGGTTGCCCGATTGAGACCGAGCGAGCAATCGATCCTGTGCACCAGCTCGGTTGGATCCTTGTCGTGTGCGGGTCGGGTGGAGAACCACTCACAGACAAAAAACGGTGGTGTACTGCAGAGTGTACAGCTACGGACGGCGAGACGACTTGCAAGCGCCTTGGACACTTCCAGCTGAATGACCAGATGCGAAACGTTGTCCTTGGGTTCGCACCCGCCCTAGGCAGTGCCGGCAAAAAAATGTCACACGCCACCTGTGGCTGACCTGGTACCGGCAGATGTCCCTGGTACATGCACTCAATGGTTGTCAGCATGAGAGTCCTGCCAAACCAGCGGAGACGGCTCAGAAAGAGGTAGTGTGACGGGTATGCGAGCAACCGTGTCTCGGCCGTCTTGTCAACGTAGGCCTCTCTATTAGGCCGCAACTGTACGAATTCCGAAGTCCCGGTAGCCAATGGGGGCAAGACTCCGCTGCACAAACCAGTGTCTGTCTGGAACTGGTTCACACTTCCACATCCTCGACCATGTTGTCGGCTATTGTAGTAGGCAGTGTAGGGTCGGAATCTGCACTGTGAGTCTCCGCCCGGACGCTTCGGATGCGACCATCCAGTCGTCCCGGATCGAACCTGATCCCCTTGTTGGCAGTATGGAGGGGCTTGCCATGGCCCGTTTCACCCGAAGAGTACGAGGCGTCCCGTCTAGGTTGGAGAACCTATCCAACACTGCAGGTGGCTCCAACCTACA
>JAPPAJ010000189.1 GCA_026705565.1 Caldilineaceae bacterium
CCGGATCATCAAGTGATGTAAGCGATGCGCCTTCGAATAACCATGTTGGGAACGGCTGACCTCGTGCGGATGCGGCTGTCATCAGCCGCGGGAATCGGTCATGCCGAAGGCTGCCCAAGCAACCATCCCGGGACGGGGACGCTGCGGAAACAGCCGGCCACGGGCCACGATGGGGCACACGGACAGGGCACGGAGCAGGCCCCGGCCCAACCCTGTCAATCGGATGCTCCACTCGCTCCGTTGGCTGCCGGCCGCGCCAGTTCCCGGTACCGGGCTTCATCCACGCCGGTGAGCTGCTCGATGACCTGCCAGTCCATCCCCTGGTCCAGCATCCTGGACACGACGGTGCCAATGCCCTGTTCGACACCCTCACGCCGGGCATCCTCCAAGGCATCCGTCAGCTTGGGACCGAACTTCTGCTTGGCCCTGTCGAGCAGGAACAGGTCGTAGGGGTTCGTGCCGTCGAGCAGGCTCAGGTCAATGTCCCCAACCGCCTGTTTCAATTCGTCCACGTATTTGTCCACCATCTCCTCCCTACCCGTCAAGTGGTGATAGTTGCCAACAAACCTGCGATAGTTGTCGGGGGCTTCCTGCGGGGACAACTGTTCCAGGAGCTCCCGCAACAGCGGCAGGGCTTCCCGCGCGTGCCAGCCGAAGGCGATGGCCAAGGACAACTCCATGATCCGGCCCCGGTGCCCGCCCCGCACCTCGGCAGGAGCAATCCCCACCTGATCCAGCAGCACATGCGTGAATCTGGGCGTCGTGGCCCAGCGACGCACCTCCTCCGGAAACAAGGCCTCGCAACTCGTCTCCGCACTCCACTTCCGCCTGCCCTGGTGAAATACGACCGGCACGATGGGCGTGAGGTGGTCCTCGGGTTGCCGGTTGGCATCCTCCCGCTCCCAGATGCGGAGACAGTACCGCAACATCCTCAACACCATCAGCCGCTGCACGTCCGTCTGGTGCTCCACGAGCACATAGAGCGACAGCCGTTCCTCGCCATTGTACTGAACATGGCAGTGAGTAGATGCAGGCTTTGGTCTACTGTCCTGTCGGATCAAGAGCGGACGCAACAACCGCTGCCGACCATCCCGCGGCACAGGGGAAGCTGCACGGCGAGAGTCGATCCCGTTGGGGGTGCTCAACGACCCGTGAACAAGAGTGGGGCATGGTCTAAAGCCTGTATCTACTGAGTGCCCTGAACATCGAACAGGGCATCCACGGAGCCGTACCGCAACTCCTCGTCCACATAGGTCTCATTGCGGAAGGACAGCGTCGACCAGTCAATCCTGGACGCCAAGTCGCCGGGGAGCCTGGCCTTCAGCTAGGCCGCGGCAGCCACCTTCACCTCCATGGTCTTCAGGAAGAGCGCGTCATGGATTGTGGCGATCTTGCGCGGAGGCGGCATGCGCGTTTCCTTGAGGCTTGCGATTTGGTTCCGGACACGGGAACGGCACCGACATGGACGGAACCACTACGGATGCCAAAGGACTTGCACTGTTCTTCAAACCTTGTGGATTCCTGGTACTTCGCTCTCGGTTGATGGGAACGGCGTTGCATGCCCTGCACTCGAGTCCGGGGCGGGCAGTCCCCCACCGCTGTCCTGGTTCGTTCCGCGAGCAGGGCGCGCACCTCCCTGTAGGGCATGTACAACGTTATCTCCTCATCGTACAGCCTCGCCGGAATGTTGCAGGCAGCATTGACATCCGCGTCCAACACAACCCCGTCGAGACAGTAACACCGGTCCCAGCGACGACGGCCCTGCAACAGGCCCGTGCGGGAGTCGATTTGCGATGTGTAGGCCGGATTGACCAATGCCGGCGCAGAACCTCTGCGCCGAGATATCGAGGTTAGGGTGTCCGCCATCACGCCCTTGACCCAGCCGTTCAAACGGCGGTTGGTGTCCCGGTAGCGGTACCGGGCGGACTTCATGGACATGGACAGGTCCTCGCAGGCAAGGGTGCCGGCCTTGTCCACGACGGCATGGGCGGCGTGGCAGAGATGGTCGCGCACCTGCTTGTGGCACCGGGACTGCCGCCGGTCCGGCCACCTTCAAAGCAACCACCGCAACCGCAGATCTCCCGACCCCATGATCCTCCTTGCCGACGCGGTGGCCGGTTATTTCCTGGCCCGTGCGCCGGGTGCCAAAGTTCTGCGTGCATCAGGCCGCTTGGAGCCCGTCGTACAGGCGATCCAGAACGAGCGAGACCGGTAGGGTTGCCCGGACATAAGCTGAGCCCCCGAGGGGCTTTCGTCTTTGCCGGGTGCCAAGTATGAGAGCCCCCATGCCAGCCGTCCGCTGCGCGCAACCTGCGGCCCCAGCGGTCACGCCAGACATCGAGGAACGTGATGTCGTACTCTCTTTCGCCTCTGGACAGCGGCCGAATCGGTTGCCAAGCATGACCGACCAGGGTCTTGCCCTTCTGATTGTGCCGGCGTTCACGGTCCGGCTTGGGCGCAGCCGTTCAACGCCGCGGCGGCGCGGCTCCTGCGGTGGTTTCAGTTTCATGCGGTTGTGCGTTCAGTCGGCGGTCATCGGACGTTCGGGTTCACCCGTGCCGATCCGGCCGATTGCGCGCGACAACCTGCCGGGTTTCTTCCAACAGTTTCCGCCAAGGCCGCCACGGCGACGACGATTGAGACGGGCAGGGCCTGCTCATGCCGGGTCCCCTGATGGTTGTTGGCTGTCGGGGTTCCGCCCAACGGGGCATTGTACATTGGCGTACAATGCCTGTGTTGCACACAACACGCGCGAGGCATCCGAGCGATGGACGACAGGCACGACACCGCAGGCGCAACCAGGGTGATCCCGGCATCGCAATTCAGGGCCGACTGCCTGAATCTGATCGACGAGGTTGCGCGTAGCGGCGAGGAGATCGTGATCACGAAGCACGGCATCCCGGCTGCCAGGCTGACACCCCTCCATCAGGACCGGAAACCAAAACCACCGTTCGGCGCGGGCCGACATCTGTTTGAAATCACAGGCGACATCGAGGCCCCGCTCGACGTGGAGTGGGAAGCGGAAGTGAATCCCGATCGGGTGCTGAACCCGTCATGATTCTCGACACAAGCGTGTTGATCTGGTTCCATTTTGGCGATCGTCAACGCTTGGGGGAAACCGCGCGACGGGCGATTGACGAAGCCTGGACCAACGGCGATGCCGCGGTGTCGGCGATTACATTTTGGGAAGTCGCCCTGCTGCACAGGAAGCAGCGTCTGCATTTCCATGTCGAACTCGGGTCCTGGCGCGCCGGCCTTTTGGACAACGGGCTGGTCGAGATTCCGATCGATGGCGACATCGGCATCCGATCGGTGTTGCTTTCCGACTTTCACGACGATCCGGCCGACCGCCTGATTGTCGCGACCGCGTTGACCGGGCACCGGCTCGTTACGTCCGACCACAAGATTCTGCGATGGGCGGGCAATCTCAGCCGCCTGGATGCCAGGAAGTAGCGACCCCGCGTGATGCAGAACCTTCACCAGTTCCCCAAACCTTATGGATTTGGGGTCATTCGCTCTCGGCCGTCAGGCGGCGTGGGCCGCCTGGACGGACTCGAGTCCGGGTGGAGCCGTCCCCACCGTGGTCCCGCTTCGATCCCGGAGCAGTCGTTTGACCTCCCGGAAGGGCGTGTACAGCGTGATCTCGT
>JAPPAJ010000060.1 GCA_026705565.1 Caldilineaceae bacterium
TGGCAATGCACCACGGCCGACGCACGCATCAAGCTGCAACACCTGTACCCTTCATTCTAGTCACACACAAGCACTACGATGGACCGATCTCGAGCAGAATTACTTGCGCACCGGAGGCATTGGCCACGACGATTGTGGTGCCGATGGTCCACTCGCGAGGGGTTCGCCCCCAGAACTTGTCATAGGCGGTATCCGTCCCTGCGCGGGACATGAGCCGAATGCTGTCGCCGGGGCTGAGCGGAGCCATCGCGTCGAAGCGGTACTCCTCGTCCAGACTGGTGGACACGGTCCAATTGGCCAGGGTGACAGGCTGGTCGCTGACATTGACAATGACGATCACTTCGGAGGCGTAGGTCCCTGCGTGCAGGACCTCGATCGCAAAACTGTCGGCCGTTGCCGTCCAACCACGCCCCTCGTCGACAGCGTCGGGAGATGGAATTACCAGGATCTGTCCGGGCGTGATCAAGTCCGGGTTGACAATGCCGTTGGCGGACGCCAACACCCCTTGGCTGACACCGAACGTCTCCGCAATGGCGCCCAGCGAATCCCCGGCCTGAACGGTATAGGTTCGGGGGGCCCTCGCGACGCCGCCTCCCTGTGAACCGAAACCGGAGGCCTGGACCGCCGCCTCCGCGGCTGCGACGGTCGGCATTGCGGTGGGTACCGGCTCGGCCGGCATGGCCACCTGCGACTCTTCCGGCACGGTTGCGATTTGCCGTCCAATCGACCTGTGCTCGTACAGCAGGAACCCAACCGACACCAGCAAAACAGTCACCAGGACGTTGACGAGCAGGACGAAGACAAACTGGCTGCGGTTCATGGGGACCAACAACTACCGGCAACTATCCGTCCGCCACATACTCGGGCGGGAAGTGCGGCCGGCCCCAGTCCGCCTCGTGGTTGGCAATCATGATCGCCAAGAAATGGGGCACGAGGATTGCCATAATGGCCTGACCGTCCTTGACCTGGTCGCGATTCGCCTTGCTGTTCCAAGTGGCACCGCCATGAACCAACTGGTTTCGCAGCACGTACAGCCGCTCGAACAGTTCGCTCAAAATGGCGTAGGTGTCCTGCCGTGCCAGAGCACGGTGCGTGCGCTCCTTCCTGGCAGCAAACCGAGCTTGCCAACCACTGCCACCACCGGGCTTGTTCCTGTCCATCCAGTACCGTTTATACACGTACGGATTGTCGAGCAGCAGCCTGATCGGCCCCGAGAACCGCGACCAGATGGCATCGTAGACCACTCGATCGCGGTCCAGTCGACAAACCTTGACGAAGAATCGCCGGGCGGCACCCGGATCGGATGCATTGTGGAATCTGTCCGTATCCTCCGCATAGAGAGCATTGAACGTGATCCAGAGAAAAAGGAAAGCGGCATCCGGGTCGCCCGGTTCATCCCGCATTTCCGCTTCAGCCCGGCTCAGCCAACTGGTTGCCCGACGAACGCGCAGCCCCAACCAACCGTATTGTTCCTCGGGATGGGCTGCCTCCCACTGGACACGCAACCCCTCGGCGCTGGGGGACTGCAATCCCTCATTGCCGCTCATGGCACACGGCACTCCTCTGAAACGACTACTCGGGATTTTGTCCGATGCAATCGATCGGGATGGTTGTGGACCGTTCCGCCAACGTACTCAGGACCTCGCACCCGCGTCGGTCCCTATCCGAACAGCCGATCCACTTCCTCCACAATGGACTGTCCGGCCCTGGCACAGGCCGTGGCGCGGGCGGCATCCGCATACCGGCCCAGCGTCCGTTCGTCCGACAACCACTCGGTCAATACGGAAACCTGGCTCGCCGGCGACGGGGCATACGTGCCCATGCCGTGCTTGATCACAAAAGCCGGGTTCTCCGCCTCCTGACCAGGGACGAAGCCACTCAGGATGACGGGCAGCCCCATGGCCGCAGCTTCCATGATCGTGCCCGGCCCGGCCTTGGTGACCGCGCAATCGCTGGCGGCCATCCAGGCATGCATGTCGGTCACGAAGCCCAGCACACGCACCTGTTCCGTGCCGAAGGACTGCGAAAGCCGCCGGGCCAGTGCCTGGTTGCGTCCGCAGATGACCGCCACCTGGCAGTCGGGCATTGCCTTCCGCCGCCGGGATGCCACCAGTTGTTCCACCAAGGAGGCGATGGTGCCAAACCCCTCGCCGCCGCCAATGACAAGCACCAGTGGCAGCTGTTCCTCCATGTCAAGCAACCGCTTCCACGCCCGTCGCTCCCGCACCTCGACGTCCACGAACTGCCTGCGGACCGGCAGGCCGTAGACCCGCACGTTCCGCTCCGAAACACGATACCGGCAGGCCGTCACGGCAGCCTGGACGGTCGGCACACAGCACAGGTCCAGTTGGGAATGGAACCACGAACCATGCGGGGTCACCAGATCGGAAACCACGGACACGACCGGCAGGTCGCGACCGGTCGCCCGCAGGTGACGAAACAAGGTCGGATGAAACAGCGGGTTGACGGTAACCAGCAGATCCGGGCGCATGCGGTCGAACAGGAGCTCGAAGTACGGTTCCAGGTACCCGGCCAGCCACGTTGCCATCTGCTCTTCGGTGATCAGGGAGCCGTAGTTGCTGAAGACCCACTGCCAAAAACCGGGAAGTTTGTTGGCAATGTACTTGTAGGCCAGGGGCACATAGTCGAGGGGCCAAGGTGCGAACTGCTTGAAGACATCGACCGAAAACACCTCGTGGACACCCGGAAACCAGTGGGCGAACTCCTGTTGCAGGGCCAGAGTGCAGGAGCGATGCCCGCCTCCGATGTCGGACATCAGAATGAGAATGCGCATGGCGGCAACCGGAACGGCCGTGGCACTCAATACGCGCCGCGGCGCAACAGCACGGTGGGAATCGTGCGCAGGGCAATGGACAGATCCAGGCCCAGGTTCCAGTTCTCGGCGTAGTAGATGTCCAGCAGCACCATTTCGTCGAATGTCAGATCGCTGCGGCCCGATACCTGCCACAGGCCCGTGATGCCGGGGAAGACCGCCAATCGCTTCTGGTGCCAGGGTTCGTACCGCTCCACCTCGGCCGGCAACCCGGGACGGGGTCCGATGAAGCTCATGTCCCCCCTGACCACGTTGATGAACTGGGGCACCTCGTCAAGGCTGAAGCTGCGCAGGAACCGCCCCACCCGCGTGCAGCGGGGATCGTCCTTGATCTTGAAGTAAATGCCCTGGGCGTTGTCGAGGTCCGCCACTTCGTCGAGCCGGGTGTCGGCGTCGCTGACCATGGTGCGGAACTTGAACACGCGAATGGGATTTCCATGGCGTCCGACACGCGTCTGGGTATAGATGACGGGACCGCCCGACTCCAATTTGATGGCGGCGGCAATCACGGCGCCGACGATCAGGGACGGCACCATCAGAATCACAAAGAGAACCAGATCCGCCAGGCGCTTGAGCCAGTAGTTCCATCCGGTGATGGAGATGGGCTGTTCGCTGAGAAGGGGCACGCCCTGCAGGGTGTCCAACTTGATCTGGTTCCGGGTTACCTGGAACAGGTTGGGCACGACCTGGGGCTGAATGCCCTGGTCGCGGCATGTTTCAAGGGACTGCTGGAGCAGTTCCGCATGGCTTTG
This sequence comes from Caldilineaceae bacterium, assembly GCA_026705565.1. Lineage (GTDB taxonomy): Bacteria > Chloroflexota > Anaerolineae > Caldilineales > Caldilineaceae > Bin34. Next base: position 3,586 of record JAPPAJ010000060.1, read on the forward strand.
AGGCAGGCAGATGA
>JAPPAJ010000091.1 GCA_026705565.1 Caldilineaceae bacterium
CTCCAGCCGCCTCGCCACCCTGGTGGCCAACGCCGGATACAAGACGGCCATCGTGGGACCATCCCTTTACGATTCTGACCCGAGGGCCGGGCACCGGCAAGACCACTACCATCCGCACCATCCTGGAACTGTGCGACACCCACGGCCTGGAGGTGCAGTTGGCGGCTCCCACCGGCCGGGCGGCCAAGCGCATGCAGGAAGCCTCGGGCCACCCCGCCAGGACCCTGCACCGGTTGCTGGAGGTGTCGAATGTTAACGGCGGCCTGGAGTTCGACCGCAACGAGGAAAATCCGCTGGACGGCGACCTGCTGATTGTGGACGAGGCGTCGATGCTGGACGTGCATCTGGCCAGCCACCTGGTTCGTGCGGTGCCCGATGCGATGCACATGCTGTGGGTGGGCGACGTGGACCAGTTGCCCAGCGTTGGTTCGGGCACGGTCCTGCACGATGTCATTCGGGCGGTCGAGGAACATGCCGAACGCGTCGAGCCCGGCCGCTCCGGGGCACGGGTCACACGCCTGTCGGAGATTTTCCGCCAGGCCGCGGACAGCGCCATCGTCACCAACGCGCACGAGGTCCGGCGCGGCCGGATGCCCGTCCTTGACAATCGGCGCTTCCGCGATTTCTTCTTCATGCCGGAGGAGGATCCGGTGCGGGCTTGCCACCTTTGCACCGACCTGGTCCGCAGGCGGCTGCCCGAATTCACGGGTCTGCGTCCGTCCGACATCATGGTGCTGTCCCCCATGCGGAGGGGTCCTATTGGCACCGTGGAACTCAACAGGACCCTGCAGGCCGCGATCAACGGCGCTTCGCTCCCGACGGTCGAACTTGCGAACGGCCAGGTGTTCCGACCGCGCGACCCTGTCATGCAAACCCGCAACGACTACGACAAGAAGGTGTTCAACGGGGACCTCGGATACGTCGTGCGCCTGGACCCGGACACGCGGGAGGCGGTGGTCAGCTTCGAAGGTCGGGGCGTGCAGTACGAGCGTGACGAACTCAACGACTTGGCGTTGGCCTATGCCATGACCATCCACAAGAGTCAGGGCAGCGAGTACAAGGCCGTGGTCCTGCCGATGATGAAGGCGCACAGCATCATGCTGCGCCGGAACCTCCTGTATACTGCGCTCACGCGCGCGGGGCAGCTGGTGGTCATCGTGGGCCAGAAGGCGGCGTTGCGCATGGCGGTCAACAACCATTTGGTCAGGGATCGCCACACCGCGCTCCTGGAGCGACTGTCCCTGAAATTGAGCCGGGACGAGGTTCCGGAGGGCGTTCCCTTTTGACTTCGATTTTCCCGCCGGCGTTGCTCCGTTTGCCGGCTGAACCATCCCCAGGACTTTTGCCATGACCCAATCCGCACTGCCCATCGGCCTTCAGCTCTACACCTTGCGCAACATGGATGCAACCGAGGACGAGGTATTGTCTGCCGTCCAAGGTGCCGGCTATGCCTATGTGGAGACCGTGCACCGGACCGACCTGTCCGGTGCCGATTGGAAGAGACTTCTGGACGGCCACGGTCTGCGCGCGGTGTCGGCCCACGTGCCCCAGGAGGCTTTCGAGAGCGACCTTGATGGCACACTGCGCACCTATTCCGATCTGGGTGTGGAGCATGTGATCGTGCCGGCCCCGGGTGGCAATTTCTTTAGCCCGGGCACCGAGTACAGGGCGGCGGACTGGGCGCGGCTGGCCGACAGTCTGCGCTCCATTGGTCAGGGGTGCCGCGATGCCGGCATGAACCTTCTGTACCACAACCATTGGCAGGAAATGGAACAGTTTGACGGCCGACTGGCCATCGACATTCTCCTGGCCGATACCGAACCGGATGTGCTGGGCTACGAACCGGATTGCGCCTGGATATCCAAGGGCGGTCAGGATCCGGTCGAGTTGCTGCGCAGATATGCCGGCCGCGTGCCCTGCGTCCACATGAAGGATCTCGCCCCGGAGGGGGAGAACGAGGACCAGATGGGTCTGGCCGACGTTGGTAGCGGAACCTTGGACTGGGACGCCATCTTCCCTCAGATCAGTGCATCAGGCGCCCGGTGGTACATTGTGGAGCACGACATGCCCGGTGACTACGTCCAGAGCATTACCAACAGCTACGAATTCATCGCCGGCCACCTGGGCGGCTGAGGCGGGTTGCGGGAGGGCTGTTCGATGGCTGCCCGCGCCATGTTCGGCGGGCTGGTACAGGACAGCCAAGGCGACCTCGTTCACGTACGCCGGGTTGGTGCGGACGAAGTGTACGTGGTCCGCGAGGACGGGTTCGACTGGCACCTGGAAGCCGGGAAGGTGGACGCTGCGATCTGGTCCCACATGAAGCGGATGTTTGTCGAACACCGCGACCAGATTCCGCCGGAGGCCCTGCAGGCCCTGACCCACGGCGACATTTTCCAGCAGGCGGCCATCGAGTCCGCCCTGGATCGGGTCGACGAGATTGAGCGGATCGAGATGCCGCCGCAACAACGGGATCTGCTGGCACTGCTGGGCTTCCGCGTCGTGATCGACTACCACGGCGACGTGCTGGAGGTGGTGATGCCGGATCAGGGGTTCGGCATCGATCCGGACGAGGAATAATCTTCTGTTTTGGAGGTCAAGCCAACATCGGCTTGGCCGGGTTGCGAGTTCACCGTACCCGAAGCATACTGTGGAAGCAGTCGGCAGAGAACAACACCGGTTGTACGGCAGGACTGGTCCTGAACACCTACCCAAGGGGTTGGCCCGTCGCCAATCAGACAGGTTGCAAGCTGGTAGTGAACTCGAACGGTATGTCAACTACCGTTAGCGGGTTGCGTCATTCTCTCCTTGATCCGCCAAACATTTGAGACGCTTACGGAAAGCATCCCATCGTTCCTGTACAAATCCTTCGAAGTCATCCGGCTTGAACGGTTTTCGCATCAGAATCTCGAAGGCGCGGCGTGAGATGAAGTGGGACTCGAGGATCTTGAGAATCTCCGCTTCACCATTCTTGGCGATGAGCTCCGGCAGGTACGCGTTGGGAAGGCGATCCTTAATGATTTCACGGTTAGTCTTGCTGGTTAGCGGTGTCCGGTTGAGGATAGTGTCGATTGATGTGTGCAGCGCGTACTCACTTCCAAGGCTCTTGGGAACGATATGGTGGTCGTCAAGGTCGTCGTGCTGGGGTACGTTGCCGGATATCCAATCTCGAGCACCGCTGAGTACCAAAAGGTTGAACAGTCCGTTATAGACAGACGTGCCGCGCCGTGTCTCACGCCTGAGATCGATCTCCCCGACACCCCTCCGGAACTCAGCAACTGGCTCCGGTTCGGCACTGTCATCGGTGAACCATGCCTTCACATCCGTGTAGTCGCGAGCGCTGGTGGACTCAACCGCGCCTGAATAGCGGTTTGTGAAGACGCTGGCCCAGTACCAGCGGCGAATCTTGCCTTGAGCATCCAGTCTTTGCTCTGGTGGAAGTTGGTCAGCTTCCGCCTGTAGTGCTGCGAAGGCCGGTAGAATGGAAGCGTAGGGCAGGTACCGAGATGCGATGGCACCGAATTCCTGCGGGTGGCGCAGCAGTTTGATTGCCTGTTCCAATGC
>JAPPAJ010000241.1 GCA_026705565.1 Caldilineaceae bacterium
CTCCTCGTGTCATGGAGTGGCATGGCGTCTGACGCATCCATGCAAGCTGGCTGTGGTGCGTCAGTAGGTGTCCGAGGGCAGGACTGTCAGGGCTTCCCGGAACCAAACCGGACGCACAGGGATGGCGCGGTGAACTGGAAAGCCTATATTGTGATGTTATCACAAAAAATCACACTGGATCACACAATAAGGAATCTATGGCTTGGACACATTTTGAGGTCCAAAATGTTGTGCGGGATTGATTGGAGGGCCGCGTTCAGGGACCTGTCGGCTCTGTTTCCAGAGAGGCGGGGGCAGCCGCAGACGCTGGGGTGGCAGACGGCTGCGTATCACATCGGAATTGGCAGCGTGTCGGCCCCGGGCCGAACGGGCGGCAAAGCGTTTGTGGATTGGCCTCGAAGTTGCGCTGCTTGATTTGGTGCAGGGAAAAGGGGCCCAGGGCATCGTCCGCCTGGAGCCGGGCCTGCAGGGGAGCCCGGAAGAGGACCGCGAAACACCACATTGAAATGGAAGTCCAGCCCGGCCTGCGACCGCGCCCGGCAGTCCTGAAGGCCCAGGTGCAGCTTGGCGTCGCGGAAGGCGAATTCAATCTGGAAGCGGGCGCGGTAGAAACGGAAGAGGCGGAGCGAAGGGGAACGAACGCCCAAACAAGCGCACATGGGTGAGGGCCGCCCGTCCGCCGGAGGCCTCGAGGCCGGTGAAGTTGAGGTGCCCGGGTTGCCCACTGCAGCAGCGACACCAAGTGGGGCATAAAGGTCGCCTGCGGCTTGCCGCAGGGCATCAGGGCAAGTACGTTGTCCAGCAATCGCACGGGAGCCCCTGTTGCAGATGTTGTCCTACATCCACGACGGTAGGTCCTGTGCGGTTCCCTTTTGGGTGCCGGAGCGTCCCGATTATCCTCCGGTCAAGCCGACAATACTGCAAGGATTGGATATGGAGCCGGCAAACGGCTCAAAACAGTCCAAACCATGGATGAGCACGACACTGTTTCAATCTCGTTGATGCGGCACCGGACGCGCACACGAAGTGTTGGAATCAGTGTCCCGAAGGCAGGACAGCCACCCGTCTCGGGTGGCTGTCCTGCATGTTGTCCCTAGGGTATGTCAAGAACCGGGGTTGGTCCGCGGGACCGGCCGTGAACCGAGGCCGGTCCCCCCGGCGGTTGTCCCGGACTCTACTTGAGCACCGTGAACTCGGTGGTCAGCAACGTACCGGACGTAGTCGGGGAGGTCGAATTCAGATAGTCCTGGAAGCTCCCCGCCCCGCTCGTAAGCGTCGTGGGGGCCTGCGCACGCGGATGCACCTTGAGCGTGGCCTTGGGGCTCAGCACGGCGCGGTCCTCGTTGACGGCCCAGGTTTCGATGGTGTAGGTCCGGTCCGAGGCCAGGACATCGATTGGGAAATCCCGATGCGCGTCCGGCGGGCGCGCATACACGGTGCCCATCTCAGGGACGCCGATGCTGAGAGCCACCACCGTGCTGAGCGGAGAGTGGGGAGGAATCAACCCGGGGGGTTGGTCTGGCGTCATCCACCGGAGCAAAGGATTGCGGTTCATCGGGGGCGTAATGGTGCCGCCATCGTTGATGCGAACATTGACGATCGGTCCGTGCGAATCCAGCAAAGCCCGGACTGCCACACCAGCCGGAGTTCGAGCTACGAGAGTGGCGGGATCATACCCCGAAGACGACCTGTCCAAGTTCACCACCAGTTGCTTGTCGAAGTAACCGCCAATATTTCCATCGGGGGTTAGAGCAGACTGGTAACCCTGCCCGTAGTTGGACACCACCGTCCGCACATCGTCGCCCTCCGGGACGACATCGCCGTCCTCGCCCATCAGGCGAATGACGTAGGCGTCAAACTTGACGTCCTCCCGCGCGTCGTCGTCCTCGCCGCCGTGGGCCAGGCCAATCCGCAAGCTGGGTGTCGACGGATATGTGGAGAAGGTCAAGTCCGCACCGGCCCGGTAGTTGCCGAAGTTGGCGTTGTAGCCGATGTAGTACAGGCGGCCCAGGTCGGGCATCGGGAAGTCCCCTGGCTTCGGGAAATTCGGCACCGACACGAGGACGGGATGGAGATCCTCAATGATCCAGTCGGTCGAGAAGGCCGGTGCGGTCAGGCTCTGGTGGACGCTCGCCTCCAGGATGTCGCTGATCAGGTAGTCGCCCTTCGCCGTGTCGACCACGATCGCCATCTGGACCTTCACGTTTTTGCCGGGCGCGACTCCGCTGAAGGTGGCCTTGCGCGTACCCAGCGACAAGGTCTTGGATGCCAGGTCGCCACCGTCGTCCAGGAGCAGCACCAGGGAGGTGTAGTAGGCATTGGCCCCCAGCCCCCAGGTGGCCGGATCGGTGGCCTCCCAGGCCACGTTGACGTGGTCCTCCTCCTCTGCGTCGCGGGCCAGGGTCAAGTCGGCAATCTGGCCGTCGCGCAGGCGGGTCTGGGCGGGACAGTCGTGGTCGTCGTCGTCAAACAGGTCGCCTGCGGCGAAACTGCCGCCGCTGAACAGGGCCAACGCCAGCAGCGCCAGCCAGGCGCTCCTGAGCCAGTGGGTTCCCTGGGTCACAGTGGGTCTCCTCGTGTCTATGGAGTGGGATGGCGCCTGACACATCCATGCAAGTGGGCAGTGATGCGGCAACGCGGGTGTCCGAGGGCAGGACCGTCAGGGCATCCCGGAACCCGTCCGGACGCACAGGGACGGCATGGTGAACCGAGAAGCCAGTCATGTGATTTTATCATGAAAAATCACAATGGACACACCAAAAGCCGCTATTGGTGGCATATTTTGATTTCACTGGATTTGGTCCGCATCCGTCATGGGGCCTCCGCCCGCCACTTCCTCAGACGCGTAGGGGAGGGGGCCGGGGCGCTGACAGGGGTAGGTAAAGCGGATCCGGGCTTGAAAAACAGGTTGAGGAAACGGAAAAAGCATGGTTTGCGGGTAGGCTGTTCGTGTTTCCAGACAGCAAACAGGCCCCGGTCCCATGCTTCTTCCGCCGGCATTCTATCCCCTGCACGACCAAATCCAAAGGCATCTGCCCCATCTGCGGCCGGCCCAGATGATCGGGTTGGCCCTGTGGGTGGGGGCCACGGTGATGGCCCGCAGCAGCTGCCAGAATGCAGTGCTGGGAGCCCTGTTGAGCCTGGGTCTGGGCTGGCACACGACGCGCCAGTACCTGCGGGAATGGCTCTGCGACGGGTCCGACCGGGCCGCGCCCTGCGGGGTGCAGCTGGACGTGCAGGCCTGTTTCGCGCCCCTCCTGCGCTGGGTCCTGGCCTGGTGGCAGGGCACGGAGCTGACGCTGGCCGTCGACCCCACGGCCAAGGGCGGAGACCTGGTGGCCCTGGTCGTGAGCGTGGTCTACCGGGGCCTGGCCCTCCCCGTGGCCTGGCACATCAAGACCGGGGGCCAACCCGGTCCCTGGATGCCGGACCTCTGCGCCCTGCTGGACCGCCTGGGGCCCGCCGTGCCGGAGGGCATGACCGTGCGCGTGCTCTGCGACCGGGGCCTGCAGAGCCCCGACCTGTGGGCCGCCATCCGCCGCCAGGGCTGGC
>JAPPAJ010000286.1 GCA_026705565.1 Caldilineaceae bacterium
ACTGCTCACACACAAAGTTTCTGACACTTCCGGGAACCGTACGGAGTTTCCCATATGGTAGTCCTGCGATTCAGCTCTTCTTCCGGTAAGTACTCTGCTGCCGTGTCCCGTTCCACCACCGGTATCGTGGATGGACGAGTCATTTGCATGCACATCGTGGCGTCTGCGGGCTTTCCTGTGACCGCGAACGGGCGACGAGCGGGGACATTCGAAACCTGTAGCTCTTCAATCCTACCTCCCTGACCAGCACCTCCTTGGCCGGATGGCTCATGCAGTCCTTATACGGTACGCTGCATAGTTTCGGAGGCCACATAGTCGGCCGACTGGCCTAGGAAGACCGCGCTCTGCTCCACAGCTAACTGAACGTGGTGCAAATCGAGGCGAGCAGAAAATGCAGATTCGCCCGATCCGGCCTTCTGTGTAAACGCGGAGTCGACTTTCATGCTTGTGGATTTGTCCAGTTGAAGGGAGGTTGAGGGTGTGGCGTGTGATTGCCGTTCGGGTAGCACAACGTGCTAGACGGTTGTCGGCATCGGAATCTGCGCGTCGGAATGGAAATGTCGGGGTATTGGTTTCCCAGGTGTTGGCGTTGTGGAGCGGCCACCCTCGCCTAGGATAGCGCCCAGGCTCGGCACTGAGCCCGATAAACGGACGAGCCTTGGTGAAAAGTTCAGAGAAGGAGTATGTACGTGATATTCGTGTCGTGGCAGGACGGCCCCCAGCCTGGTGTTCTATGCCCTGTGGAGACGTCGCGCAGCCTTAAGCGCCAGCAAGTGGAGGCGTTGCCACGTGGCAGTGGACAGGTATGGACTAGGGCTTCGAGTTGTTGGCATCGTCGGCGGATAGTAATCCGCAGGTTGTGGGATGACTTGCCACCACACGCGAGAGTGCCTCGAAGGCGAGTTGAAACCAAGGGTATTGGAACTGACGGCAAGCAAGTGGCAAGCGTGGAGCCTCGGGAGTATGCGTTGAGACCGATGCTAGTCCATGGAATCGGACTGGGAGGCGGTGGACTGCGAATGTCCCTTGCGGAGCGGCAGCTATGCTGACGGCTGACGAGGCGATATCAAACGACTTGGTTCTGCAGGCCGCTTGGAGGCGTGTGGAAGCTTGGTACCGTGGTGGAGGGTTGGCGCCGGAGCCGGAACTGTCCCGGTGGCGTCTCCACCCGGAAGCGGAACTGCGCAAGCTGTCGAGCAAACTGCGGGAAGGTAGCTGGCAACCTCGGCCTTGGCAGCAGGTGCCGTACCCGAAGAAAAAGGGATGTCTGCGGCACTACGTGGTCCCGACAGTGAGGGACCAAGTGGCATTCATGGCGCACCTTGTGTTGCTGGGACCGCTACTTGATGTGCAGTTGCACAGTTTCGCGTTCGGTAACCGCTGGTACCGTCCGGTGCTGTGGGACAGACGACGGGGGCAACCGATGTGGGTTGAGCGACCGTATCCGTTCGCGAGTGGTAGGACCTACCTGCCGTATTCGAGGTCGCACGGTCTGTTCCGGCGCGTGGCGCACTGGACTGTGGCGCAGATGACCAAGGCCCAGATACGGAAAGAGGACTACGCTGGGCGCGTACAACACATCGAAGACTACGCCGCCGAGTCTTTGCCGCCGTGGACGCGGCCGGAGTGGTGGGGCGGTACGGACGGGGACCAAGCTTACTGGGCTGCGCTCGACATCGAGATGGCCTACCCGTCGGTTCGCTTGGAACGACTGCGGTCGGCACTAGATCGGATGGTCGGCGACGACTGTCCTGGAGCACAGGGGGTGATCCAAGGATGTCCAGAAAGCACGATGGAGGCTCTGGGTCAAATTGGGGTGCGGCAAGGGATGGTGGAGCTTCTGATTGCGGCGTTGCAAAGTGTCAACATCGAGCCGGGTCCAATTCCGCCGTCGGCGTGGGGGCTCCCAGAGGGACATTGGCTGCCCGACCTGAATCGGGACGGTGACGGAGGATTGCCCACCGGCTTAGCGGTCTCCGGCATGCTGCTCAACGTCGCGCTGCATGAGGCCGATACGTCCGTGAAGCAGTACCTCGACAGCACGATCGGCGGTATGCGAGGTGCGCTGGTTCGGTTCGCGGACGATATGTACGTCATGTCGAAGTCAAGGGAGGGCATACTCGAATTGGTGGAAGTGGTTGATGCGGCTCTGGCCAGTTCCGATCGGGGCGGGCTCGCGTCGCCGAACGACGGCTCCAACCTGTGTCTGAACGTCAGCAAGATCAGGCCGGACGCTGTGCAGACAGTCGTCAAGAGTTTCCTAGTGGCGAATGATTGGGAGCCGTGCGACGAGTGCGGCGTACCAGTCCCGCCGAAGCTGGAGACGCAAGATCCCCATACGATTCTCGAGTGGTGGGCGAACTTGGAGGACGATCCCAAGTCGCAACTCAGGACGACCCTAGACCGGACCGCTGTAGCCAAGGGTGACGTGGGACCGTTCGTGACCGCGTTGGTGGAGCGCCTAAGCGAGTTGGGTACGGACACGCTTGACGAGCGCTTCGACGATGGTGCGCGCAGCCATATCGCAAGACTGCACGAGCTGGCAAGGTTCAACATTGATGACGAGCAGGTCCGACCAGAAACGCGGCGGACGTTTTCCGTGAATCGGCTCGTTGGGGCCTGGGCACCGGCCGATATGGAGTGGCAGGTCGTCAGAGACATTCGCGAGACAGTGGCTTCCGTGTTGGCCGCTACGCCGTGGCAGTTCAACCTTTGGCGAGCCGTGGTCAGGGCGTCGGTGCGACGCCCCGCCAGCGTGGACCGCGCAAGTGACCGCGAAGCCGAAGACTGGCTGTGCGTTCAGCTACGCCGGATTGCCATGAGACCTGACTCGACCGATTTGCTGGCTTGGGAGAACGTCTGGCCGGAGGACTTGCCGGAGAAGGGGGGATCGGAAAAGAGGGAGCAGCAGACGGCCTTCGGGGTCTGTAAGCTGCCAGGACATGTGCGGGAGGGATGGCGGTCCCATTACCTGTCGTTCCACCGGGCAGCGTTCTGGCGGGCGGTGTCGGAAGCGTTGCGTGAGTTGGGACGCCATGAGTATCGGTATGGAAACGAAAGAGACGAACGGGAGGATCGGGAGGATCCATCGCCGAATGTGTGGACGGCCAGGGCGGTGCCGGAGGGTGGCCACAGAGTCGTCGCTGACTGGCTGGCGGCGCTCGACCGTTGGGCCGAGGTGCTTTACTCGGGGGGCGACCGCACGAACCTGCGGAAGTGGCCGTGGGAGGCAGAAGCCTTGGCAGGTGCGGTGCTGAGTGCGCAACGCACATCGACGATTGCGGAGGCATGGCGGCGGACATCTTCCCCGGCGTCCGTCAGGTTGCGGGTTCCGGCCACGGAGGACGTGCTAAGGCTGGTCCTCTGCGCGGACCTACTTAGAGATCTGGGTCGTTTGGTCCGCGTACGCCCTGACCCGATCCGAAGGCTCAGAGCAAAGGCGTTGGCGCATGTCCGTTTTGGGCAGCCCGACCGATCGCTGTCTAGAGTTCTGTTCCCGCGGGATGCACCATCGCGCGTCAGGGGCAGGACACTTGATGAAAGAAG
>JAPPAJ010000331.1 GCA_026705565.1 Caldilineaceae bacterium
TTAATCCCCGTGCCGCCGGAGGGGTTCCTTATCTCAAAAACTGTTCACTCCATTGAATGCATTGACTGCCTGGTGCCAGAGCTTCTCGAATTCTGTACTGTCGGCAATGAGAATATCGGGACGGAGAATACCGTCAGGCCCACGTACCTGTCTTCGGCTGCCAGGAATGAGGTAGTACAGATACTTTGGCGAACAGTACGCTTGAAGGAGTATAGACACTACCTGCAGGACGTATACATTCATCCGTCTGGCCTCGACGAACTCCAGACGGGGTGCTGCCTTTTGCCAGAGCTGCTGTCTAAGTCGTAGACCCTTCGGCCTCAGAAGCGCGTTAAGCAGGTCAAAAATATCGAGTCGAACTCCTCGGCTGTTGATCTGCGTAAAGATGTCGCAGACCTTGGCGAGTTCAAGATCTCGATCCAGCTCGATATAGGAAATCTGGTACTGCTGGGTGATGTCGTGCAGATGCTCACCAAACCGCGTGGCGTTCTCCGCGTGACGTTCGGCTGTCTCAGCCTCAGGGCCGTCGCGTTCCGTCGCCGCTGCTCGCCAGTGCTTCTCGTAACCCTGTGCCCAGTTTGGTAGAGCCCAATTGTCGTCCGATCCGACCACGGCGAGTGGGAACATGTGTTCCTCGAACTGACGTGTCCGATTGTCCAGGAGATTCGAACCGCGACGAGTCCAGTCATACACAAATGCTTCGTCATGAACTTCATCCATGAACAGGTCTACTCTGATAAAGTAGAGGAAGCGGTTGTGGCGTTTGGGGGCTGGCTTGTTGGGTGCCATGAACGCGTAGTGCATGGCTGTGAGACGCTGCTGACCATCCAAGACGATATCGGTTCGGGCATCTCCACCTTTGAAGGCATAGATGGGCTCACAAGAAAGTGCCTCAAAGTTTTCGTTTTTGCCTTTCCACAGAAGCAGGCTGCCGATGTAATAGTCGCGGAAGATGGAACGCATGAGCTCGTTGATGTCCCAAGGTTCCCATTCGAAATCACGCTGGAAGTCCGGGATTACGTACCGGCCCTCGCGCAAACGACTGACCATGTTGCCGAGGCTCACATGGTCAGGTTTCTGTGAATCCTTCATGGCGACACACCTCCTATGTTGTGCACTAACAAAGATATTCCTTCCAACTAGCAGGGACTGAAGACTACAGTGTGTGGGGTCACCGCATACCGTGACCAACTGCCAAGCGAGGGCGGTAGCCGGGTTCGGGGTTCGGGATTGTGGACCGACGCGACTGGGGACATTGGGACTCCAGAATGACAGGACGCGGTGCCCGGAACATTGCAGCAGTGGTTTTCAACAGCAGCATTAGTGACTGCACCTTCCCGACGCGGATGACAGTCTCATTCTGTCTGCTTCCTGGATTTCGGTTGAGACTATGCTGCATCCTGCCAGTTGCGAAGCAGAAGGCGAGCCTTGGTGATCAGGATGTCCTGGCGGATGTCGCTGCCCACCAGCGAACTGCCGATCCCAACACCTGCGGCACCGGCCTGCCGGTAGGCACCGATGTTGTCGGCGTCAATGCCGCCCGTGGGTACGAACTCCATGTCGGACAGTGGTGCCTTGACTGCCTTGAGATAGGCGGGGTCGGGGCAGGGAAACAGCTTCACCATCGTGCAACCAAGCTGAAACGCCTGTTGCGCCTCGGTGGGTGTGAAAATCCCCGGCAGGAACAGCACATCGGCCTCGACAGCGACCCGAACACTGGCCGGATCAAGGCAGGGAGACACTAGGAATTCGGCGCCGGCCTCAATGGCGGCCGCAGCCTGGTCCGCAGTACGGACGGTGCCCGCGCCGATCGCCATGCTGTCGTCGTAGCGTTGGCGGAGGGTTTGAATCGCGGTCAGCGCGTCCGGCGTGTTCATGGTGATTTCCAGCAACGGCAGGGGCGCGGCCAGCATGGCATCCGCGATGGCAATGATCTCCGGCAGCAAATAGCCCCCGCGCACAATCGCCACCAGTCCTTCTTCCCGGACCCGCGTCCGCATCGCGGCCGTGCGCGAGCCGGCCGTTGTTCTTGTGGTCATTGCACGTCGATTCCCGATCCGGCCGCAACCTCGCCGATACACCAGCAATCCTGACCGAGGTCCTGGCAAGCTTGTTCGAAGGTTCCCTCGCATCCCTGCGGTACCGCGAGCAGCAGGCCGCCGCTGGTCTCCGCCTCCCAAAGTACTTGCCGGAGCTCGGGCACCACGGTGTCCGCGAAGCGTACGGACTGTCCAAAGTGCTCCGGATTGCGCTGTGCCGCCCGGGTCTGCACTCCGTTTTGTGCGTAGGCGAGGACATTCGGCAGCAGGGGCACTGAATCGGCCCTGATGCGGAAACTGCAACCGTTGTGTGTGTCGTGCCCCAACATTTCGCAGGCATGGCCCAACAGGCCGAAGCCGGTTACATCGGTGCCGCGCCTGGTACCGGATGTCCGGGCCGCTGTGGCGGCCGCCGCATTCAACGACAACATGGATTGGATGGCCGCTCCCAGGTCACCGGGATCAATCAGCGAGTGTGTCTCCACGATGTGGGCCGTGGTCACGATGCCGGTCCCCAGGGGCTTGGTCAGCCACAACGTCTGGCCCGGATCCAGGCTTTCGCCCTTGGTGATCAGATGGTCCGGATTACCTAGGCCGGTCACGGACAGTCCGTAGAACAGTTCGGGGTTCGTCACTGTGTGCCCGCCGGCTACCACGCCGCCGGCTTCCCGGACCTTTTTGGCACCGCCCGCCAGGATGGCGGACAGGACGTCAAGGCCCACCGACTCGGGCATGCCGGCAATGTTCAGGGCAAACAGGACTTCGCCGCCCATGGCAAAGACGTCGCTCATGGCATTGGCGGCCGCGATGGCCCCGAAGGTTTCGGGATCGTCGACGATGGGCGTGAAAAAGTCCGCGGTTTGGATCAGGGCCTGATCCTCATGCAGGGTCCATACGGCGGCATCGTCGGGCTTTTGGATGCCGGCCCGCAAGGCTCCGTTGCCGGAACCCTGTATTTCATTCAGTTGTCGCAGAACCTGCGACAGCTCCCGGGGCGGGAGTTTCGATGCTCAGCCGGCGCAGGAGGCCAGCGTTGTCAGCTTGATGTCCGGGTCCACAGGTACATGCGATTGGCTGTTGGGTACTGTGGTCAGTCTATGCGCTGAGTACGGAATTCCGATGATTTTGTCTCCGGGCCGCCTTGGGTTGGTGGCTGTCCAGCCTCGACCAAGGCATGACTCGACGATGTGCCGGTGTGCATCGTCGGGTGATCATCGAGCGGCCAGTGATTCCACCAAGCCGTGCATCTGGATAAACCCATGGTCAGCGCCTTTGCTCGAGCTGGTGTAGCAGGCGTATTGGGTGCCGATGGATTCGTTCGTACAGACACGAATTGTCACGTCGTAGCGACCCGGGTCGTCCAATTCCGTAAAGTCAAAGGACAGGTCGGTCCCCTGGGTCAGATCACCACCTTGCGTCGTGGTTACAGCCGCGCAGAAGTGGGTCTCCCCCTTCTGCACGGACCTTGTGAACCTGCTTCGGACCCACTGCCAAGCAGTGGCGG
>JAPPAJ010000217.1 GCA_026705565.1 Caldilineaceae bacterium
GGACGCGCACACGAAGGGCCTGAACCAGGGCCCGGCAAACAGGACCGCCACCCGTTGCGGGCGGCGGTCTTCATGCAGCCAGGTGTGTCAGGAACCAAGGCTGGTTCGCGGCGCCTACTTGAACACGGTGAAGTCGGTGATCAGCAACGTACCGGTTTGAGGGGCGTGGACCACCTGGGGGTGCCTCAGGCCGACGTTCAGGTAGTCCTGGAGCCGGCCCGGCGGGTACTGCTCGTTGCCGGGCTCCAACTGCACACTTCTGTGCACCAGCGTATGTACATACTCCACCGGATGGATCTTGAGCGTGGTCCTGGGACTAATTACCTCGCGGTCCTCGTTGACGGCCCAGGCCTCGATCGTGTAGGTCCGGTCCGAGACCAGGGTGTCGGTCGGGAAATCCCGATGCCGGTCCGGCGGGGGCACATACACTTCACCGCCGCGCGGGGTCCCAACCTTGTGGGCAACGATCTTGTCGTTCGGATGGACGCCGTCGTTGAATATCCCCGCCGTCACATGCCAATACAGCCTATGAATTTGTTGGTACATCGGTTTGACAACGGTCCCGCCGTCGTTGATGCGGACATTGGAGACCGGTCCCCACGCAACAAAGGCCGCCCGATCCCCCGCGTCCCTCTCGAGGCGAGCAGTAATGCCTGTGTTCGTGTAGTCAAGGTCCAGGATCAGGGCCCTGTCGTAGAGGCCTGGAGGGCAAGTGGCAAGGGGGACGAAAGGAGCATAGTGCTGCTGCCCGTAGTCGGTCGCCATCGTCGGCACGTCGTCGCCTTCCGGGACGACATCGCCGTCCTCGCCGATCAGGCGCAGGAGGTAGGTGTCGAACTTGACGTCCTCGCGCGCGTCGTCGTCCTCGCCCCCGTGGACCAGGCCAATCCGCAGGCGCGGGGTCTCAGGCCGGTAGTTGTAGACGGCGGTCCCCGCCCGGTAGTTGGCGAAGTTCTCGTTGTAGCCGATGTAGTAGAACGAGCCCAATTCGGGGAACGGGATGTCCACCAGATCCGGGAAAAAGTCCCTGGCGCAGTCGTGTACGCCCCTGATGATCCAGTCGGTCGAGAAGGACGGGGCACTCAGGCTCTGGTTGATGCTCTGCTCGAGGATGTCGCTGATCAGGTAGTCGCCCTCCGCCGTGTCGACCACGATCGCCAGCTGGACCGTCACCTCCCGGCCCTTCCCAACCCCCTCGAAGGTGGCCTTGCGCGTCCCCAGCGACAGGGTCTTGGAGACCGGGTCGCCGGCGCCCCCGTCGTCCAGGATGACCACTAGGGAGGCGCGGTAGGCGTTGGCCCCCAGCCCCCAGGTCGCCGGATCGGTCGCCGCCCAAGCCACGTTGACCTCGTCCGCCTCCTCGGCGTCGCGGGCCACGGTCAGGTCGGCAATCTCGCCGTCGCGCATGCGGGTCCTGTGGGGGCAGTCGGCGTAGTCGTCGTCGAACAGATCGCCGGCCGCAAAGCTGCCGCCAGCGAGCAGGGCCAAGGCCAGCAGGGCCAGCAGGCCACTCCGGAACCAGTGTCTTCCGTGGGTCATGGGGATGTCTCCTCGTGTCAGGGAGCAGGATGACGCCTGACGCATCCGGTCGGGGGCTGTGATGCGGCAACGTGGGTGTCCGAGGCAGGACCGTCAGGGCTTCCCGGCATCACACCAGACGCACAGGGACGGCATGATGAGTCGGGAAGCCGATACAGTGATTTTATCATCAAATATCACATTGAAACACTCTGAATTGCACGTTGACAACACTTCATATCACTGACACACATTTTGACGTTGCCAACTTCAGCACAAATTTATCATGATCTCTTCACGGAATCGCTTCCTCAAACGCGTGCTTAAGGGAGGGACCCTCCGCTGTCCCGAGCTGCGGGAGCTTGCGCCCCGACGGCTGGATGGGCCTCCTCATGGAGGACCCCGGATGTGCCGCTCCAGGCAAAGCCGGGACCACACCACTGCCTGCATGTCCCGCCACGGCTGGCAGCCCCCGCCCCGCAACCGAACAGGATCCGGACCCGGACGCTGTGCACAAACAGGCCATCCACCAGTGCCCGGAAGGTCCGCGGCCACTACTGGGAAGTCGCCTTGGGCGGCAGAGGCAAAGCGAGGCCAATGCAGGCCTGACACTGCCGGCGTTGTACCCAAAGCCGCCCAGCACGGCCAGGTGACGGAAACGGAGGTCGCAACGGAGGCAGGCACCTAGATCGTCGGGCAAGACCCATTGGCGTTCGGGATGAGCGGGGGCTGGATCAAGTTCACGATGGGGCAACCCATGGGTTTTTGAAGCAAACCCATGCTCAGGGCCCCTCGTCCCTGGCCAGGCCCGGAACCAATATCAACGGGATTGCAACAGTGTCGTCAGCATCTATCCGGCCTGGACCAAGAACTTTTCACCGGCGGTGGCCAGTGACTATCCGCAAATTTTTCATACAACAGATCATGACCACCCTCAACCCGATCGGTCGCGCAATTGAAGTCTTCCTGTTGCTGATGATGTCTACCTGCTGTTCAGCTTGATCGCGTCGCTGATCCTGAACATCTACAACCACCGTATGCAACTGGTGGAGCGGCAACCATGGCCACCACCGCACAAACCAACCCCTCAGCCTCACTATCCCGCCAAGCCTTCGGCTGGATCAAGGACAACCTGTTCGGCTGAACTCTCGGCTCAATCCTGACAGCACCTTGGCCGGGCTGATGCTGGTGGCCAACCCCTTCCTCACATGGATCACCCCGCGGAATGGGCCGTCATGCGGGCCAACCTGACCCTGATGACAAAGGACGGCTATCCCATCGAACCCATTTGGCGCATCTGGAGTGCCGTGGGCGTGCGCGACCTGTAGTCGATCACCAACGGACAGTACGAGACCACGTGCTCCCTGGGCCTGAACAAGGCCCAGTCGATGATGTTCGTAATCCTGCCTCAGGTCCCCGAAGGCGGTCATGCCCGTCCAACATCAGCCAGTTCATTTCGCTGTTCAAGGACACGGTGCCAGTGGCCCTGGTCGGCATCACGAACCTGTTCGGTATCGCAGCCGGACCACCCTAGTGTTCCGTCCCGGAAATAGCCATGCATAATCTCTGGATCTTGTGGAGAATGGAGTCGGCGGTGGCGGTCCACACGAAGGGCCGGGCCTTGGGGTTGTAGTGCTCGGTGAAGCGGCGGATCTTTTCCTTGAGCTGGGTGACGGAGGTGAAGGAGCCGCGGCGGATCGCCTTCTGCGTGATGAGATGGAACCGGATCTCGACCTGGTTGAGCCAGGAGGCATGGGTGGGGGTGAAGTGGCGTAGGTAGCCGTGCGTCACGCCTTCGACGTAGCCCAGTCCCAGGGTCAGGAGGGGCTGGGTGCGTTCCAGAGCCTGGCACTGGCTCTTCTCGTCGACGCACAGCACCAGGGAATGGTCGGGCGGATTCAGGCAGGGCCGACGATGTCGCGGACCTTCTCGGCGAAGAAGGGATCGGTGGAGAGCTGGAAGTGCTTCTGGCGGTGGGGTTGGAGGTGGAACGCGGTCCAGAGGCGCTGG
>JAPPAJ010000291.1 GCA_026705565.1 Caldilineaceae bacterium
GGGATGAGCGCTTCGTATTCCAGGGGGTGCACATGCTCTTTGATGGCCGCCCGGATCGTCTGTGGGGGAGTGACCGGCGTCACAACAAGATGATTTTTATCGGGCGCAACTTGGATCGGGCTGCATTGGAAGAAGGCTTCCGCGCATGCCTCGTGTCATGAAGAAGCGCAAAAACAAGCGCAAACCGCCACAGCCATCGCTCAAGGCGATATGGCGGGCCCACATTGACGATCATCCGATTGGGCTGACATGGTCGCCGGACGGCAAAAGGTTGGCTGTGGCGGGCGTGTCTGGACCAATCACGTTGTTCAATGGTGCAGACGGCGCGGTACAGCACCAGCTACCTGGCCATCCCCTTGGCACGATGGCAATTTCGTGGCACAAAGACAGTCGTCTCCTCGCCAGCGTCGGGCAGGACGGCAAGGTACGGCTGTGGGATGCCGAGACAGGAAGGCAGACTTCTGAAATGGCCGGCGGCGCAAGCTGGGTGGAGCGTATCGCTTTCAGCCCGGCGGGTGATTGGCTGGTGTCAGCCGCCGGGCGCAAACTGCGACTGTGGGACGCCACCGGGGAATTGAACTACGAATTTCCCGATGCGAACAGCACCATTACCGACATCAAGTGGCGCCATGATGGCAAACGGTTCGCCATCTCTGCCTACAATGGCGTCGTCCTGTATAGCCCCACAAAAGCGGAGCCACGCCGCCGTTTCGAATGGCAGGGCTCGACGCTCACACTGGAATGGAGTCCCGATGGCAAGTACATTGCCACCGGCGACCAGGACTCGACGGTGCATTTCTGGATCACCGGTACCGGGAAGGATTTGCAGATGTGGGGCTACCAAACGAAGGTGCTGGAACTGGCATGGAGCTTCAATAGTCGCTATCTGGCGACCGGCGGCGGGACTCAGGCGGTGATCTGGGACTGTTCCGGCAAGGGGCCAGCAAACACGCAACCGATCACGCTGGAAGGGCATCGGCACCTCATCAAGCACCTGAAGTTTCAACGACGGGGTATGCAGCTGGCTTCCGGTGGCAACGATGGTCTGCTAGCCATCTGGAAAGTCGAGAAGACGAAACCCGTTTTGCTGACGGAAGTTGTATTCGAATCCCCAATTGCCGGCTTGGCCTGGTCACCGGATGATCGCTGTATCGCGGCGTCAGACGAGAGTGGTGTCTTGTCGATAGCGGCAGCGCAGCGATTATGAGAAACGTGTTTCATATGAGATTTTCCCTCTGTTGGTGAGATGTTTTGTCTCGATGATGATGGCGGACGCGGCCCCTATTGCCGCGTCCGTCGTGACCGTCCTTTACATCTCCTACCACTTCAATTTGCCTGCCGGTCCTGTCATGCCCCTGGTAGCAAGCGGGATATTCGCACTGGCGGTCTTATTCAGGCGAAGAGCCCCCGTCTGAGAATCCTCTTCTCGAAGGCGGCCCGGTGTAGGATGCCCATGACGGCGGGGCATGGCCCTGTAGGTAAAGGGCACGCTCCTGGCCTACAACGGCTGCCAGGATGCGGCGGTCGTGGGCCTGGGAAGCCCACGGGCGCTTCGGGACGGTGCGCCGGGAGCTGCGGGCATGGACCCGCGGCAACGCCGACCGGATGTGGTCTTGGGGGCCGGAGGCGGATGCGGCGGCCTCCATCCCAGAAGCCAACCAGCTGTATGCTATATTTGATCGAGCCGAATGTTGCCCTGAGAGCATCACTATGACTATACCGTGTCCGATCTTCCGGCTTCGTACCGTCTGCTGGTTGATTTTGGCACTGATTATTGTTTTTTCTACAACTGTCGCTGTTTACGCCGAACCGATATTCAGTTTTGATTCTGCGCTCATACCCGCCATGTGGCTCGGATCAATGGCACTGGTTCTCAGCATCCGCGACTGGAGCCTCTTCTACATCGGGATGGCTGGATGGATGTTTGCAGGACTTTGGCTGGTCCTGCAAGTGGCTCACCTGATGTGGGTCCTGTAAACGGGGTGCTCGTGTGGCCAACCATCCTCCTTGCTCAGGGCCAGAATGTAACCGCGGAGGGCGGTTGCGAGACCCACGCAACCGTGATCCGGTCTGTATGGGCCACTACCAGCAGGCCCTCCGCCATCCTGACCGACCGCTGCGTGCGCTACGCCGCAAGCGGCCGCGCAGCGCTGCATTTCTCTGTCCTTGTTGCGACCGGCAGAAGAACCATTACGCCAAAGACCTGTGCAAGGCCTGCTACGAATGGATCCGAGAACATGGCAATCGCCAGCACCGGCATTTGCGATCATGATCGGATTGAGAGCGCACACAGAAGGGCCCTCGGGCCAAGCTGCTGAAAAACCGGGGCGATTGGAATAGGTTCCCCTTGGCAACCGGGAGCCCCTGATACGCGGTCGCCCCACCCCCAACGCAGCCTGCGGACCATCGCGGATTTGGAGGAGCGGGTGCCCCGGGACCATCCGTTGCGGTGGATCAAGGCCATGGCCGATGTGGCCCTGGAACGGTTGTCACCGGAGTTCGACCACATGTACGCCTAGGTGAGACGGGCCTCGGTACCGTCCGAGCGGCTGTTGAAGGCCTCATTGCTGATCGCCTTGTACTCGGTGCGCAGCGAGCACACCTTCTGCGAGAAGCTCGAGTCCCACCTGCCCTACCGCTGGTTCCTGGACATGGCCCTGCTGGAACGCAGCTTCGACGCGACGGTCTTCACCAAGAACCGGCCGCAGTTGCTGGCACACGACGCGGACCGGATCCTGTTCGACGAGGTCGTGTGGACAGCCGACCAAGGGGAGATGCTGTCGGACGAGCACTCGGCGTGGACGAGCCTCTGATCGAGGCGGCCGCCAGCCCAGGAACTTCCCCAAAGAGGAACCGCTGTCCCTCGAGTCAATCAGGATTGGCCTGCTGCCAGCACCTGGCCGGCGCGTGAACCAACATATGCGCCGTTGTTCACAGCCAAGGCGCCATTCACAAACACATGGGAAACCCCCGCGGCAAACTGGTGCGGGTCCTCGAAAGTGGCACGATCGGCGACAGTCTCCGGATCGAAAACCGCAATGTCCGCCTTGTATCCGGGCTGAAGCCGTCCCCGATCCCGGAGAAGCAGACGATCGGCCACCTGTCCGCTCATTTTGTAAACAGCCTCCTCCAGCGTGAGGATCGATTGTTCGCGCACATACCGTCCCAATACCCTGGCATGGGCTCCGTAGGATCGGGGATGCGGGCGACCGGCACCCACACGGGTTCCAGGTGTCAGGGCCAAGCCATCGGAACCCATCATGCCCAAGGGGTGGGTAAGGAAGGCGCACATGTCTTCTTCCGTGCGATAGAAAAAGATGATGGTCAAACGGGCGTCGTCAAGATCCATCAGGGTCAGGGCGGCATCCACCGGTTCCAGATTCATCTCATGGGCGGCCTCCTGAATGGTCAAGCCTTCGTAGGGTTTGGCCGCCTCCGTGTGGGTTGTA
>JAPPAJ010000358.1 GCA_026705565.1 Caldilineaceae bacterium
AGTTGCCAAAGTTCACCCAGCTCCGGGGGCAGGGCAGTCAACCGGTTGCTGGACAGGTTCAGGTGTCTCAGATGGGAGGCCTGTTTCAGCTCCGAAGGCAGGGCGGTCAACCGGTTGCCGGACAGGTCCAGCGAGACCAGTTGCCAAAGTTCACCCAGCTCCGGGGGCAGGGCAGTCAACCGGTTGCTGGACAAGCCCAGGATCTCCAAGGCGGACAGTTTCCCAATCTCGGGCGGCAAGGTTCCCAGTGGGTTGCCAGACAGATTGAGCGCCTCCAACTGGTCCAGCTGAAACAGTACATCCGGCAAGTCCGTCAGTTGATTGTCACTCAGGTCCAGCTGGACCAGGTTGGAAATCCGGCCGAGTTCGGGGGGCAGGTCGGTCAGCTGGTTGCCGGACAGGTCGAGTGTCACGGTCCTGTTCACGTAGTCGGTGAACCAAGGATGAGCCGGGGGTTGGAGCTGGCCCAGTTCGGGGGGCAGGCTTGTCAACCGGTTGTCGGACAAATCGAGGAGATTCGGTCGGAGCCGACCCAGTTCGGAGGGCAGTGAGGTCAACCGGTTGCCCGACAGATCCAGCCTTGTCAGGGGAGTAACCGTTAGTGCACCTCGCTGCCGGGCCATTTGCAGAATCTTCTGTTGGAGCGGACTGGTAGCCCCGGATGGAAGGCGGAACGGTCGCGTAAAGCTGCCGGGCGGGAGCGCGGCAATTCGGTTGTCACTCATGTCCAATTCCTTGAGGTGCACGAGTTGAGCCAGGCCCGTTGGCAGCGAGGTCAACCGGTTGTCGCTCAGGTCCAGGTAATAAAGCTGATCGAACCCTGCCAGTGGCGGCAGGGAAGTCAGTTGGTTGTCCTGCACATCCAGGAACTCAAGTCGGCGGAGCCGACCCAGCTCCGGTGGCAAGGTCGTCAGCCGGTTGCCGGCCAGGCCCAGATGAGTCAATCGAAACAGGCGCCCCAGTTCCGGGGGCAGGGCCGTCAGCCGGTTGCCGTGCAGTTCCAACTCCCGGAGCTGGGTCAGTTGGTCCAGTTCCGGGGGGACGGCACCGGTGAGTCGGCTGCCGGCCAGGGTCAACTGTTCCAGGTTCGCCAATTGCCCTAGTTCCGGCGGAATGGTACCGGTCAACAAAGGCCCACCCAACGCCAGCCGGGACAGGGCCGTCAGCTGGCCCAGCTCCGACGGCAGTTGCCACGTCACCCGCACGTCCGGTGGGTGAATGCCTCGCTTTGGGGCTGTTTTCCAAAGTCCGGTATGGTAATGCTCAGTTGTCTCATACGGATGATTGTCATACCAATCCAGTTCCGTCACGCGGCCGGTGTCATCCAACTGCACTCCCAGTTCCCTCAGATCCAGTACCGGGACCGGATCGAAAAAGTCCAGCTCCAATTCCAGGGCCGCACCGAGAATGTCCAGCACGGCCAGGTCGTTGGCCGCGGCGGTCGTGCCCCAGGCCACCGCTAGGGTTAGGGCCGCGTGCGCCGCGTTCACTCCGGCCTCCCGCACCTCATAGTCCAGGGTCCCATCGGGCCGGATCCACAGCCGCAGGGGCAGGGGGTCTGGATGGGCCGGATCCGGCGTGCCGTCGATCCGCACGGCCCGGCCCTCCACATCGCGCCACACGGCCCGGGGCGGCCGGGCGTCCTCGGAGATTTGGAACCGCAGGGGGACTGTACAGCCTGCGGCAGGCAGGTCACTGGATGGAGAGTGCAGGGTCGCCTGCACCAGTTCTCCGATGCGCGTCAACTGGCCCGCCACCGGCTGGGAGTTCAGCCCTGTCCGGGCACAGTCCGGCGCTGTTGCCTCTGTCCCTGCGGCCGCATGCACGGCAACCGGAAACGTCAGGAGCAGCGACAGCAGCAGGCCCCCAAGGAAACGGGGACGCAGGGAGCGAAAGGCGCGGATCCGCATGGGGCAGGTTCCGGGGTGTCAGTGGAGTGTCCGAGTGCCATGGTAGCAGCCGACCTGGCCCGAGCCATGATTGCGTGATGGGTACGCGGTGGGTACACGGCGGGTATAGACAGGGCTCCTTTTTAGGCGCAGACTGGGGTCAATCTCGTCTGGTCAGGCAACCAGGCTCCAGCAAACCCAAAGAGGAATCCCTTCATGTCCACGCCTACAAGCATTCATCATGGTCTGAGTGTTCTGAGCGATGCTGATGCGTCGCAGCGGCTGGCTCATCCATTGCCAGTAGAGGTGACACTTCATCGTATTGTCGACCCTGAGTTGAAATTGCCAGTTCGAGGATTCGACGGTCCCCGACAGGTATTCAACGTCTTCAACGATGCCTTGACTGCGGTCGGTTACAAGGATCCAAACCGTTTCAAACACGCTGCGGGTCATCCGGGTATCGACTATCTCTGTACCACCGGGCAGAAAGTTACAGCCATGTACGGTGGAGTGGTGACGGAAGTTGACGATAGTGACCGTAGTGCGAATCCGCCACCTGCACAATATCGCCGCAAAAACATGACTATCCGGTCCTGGACCCGATGGAATTCCACAAAGGCAGGCAGACTGGGTTTCGAAATCCGGTACGCCCATCTGGAAAGCCTTTCGGTTGCGGCGGGAGATGTCGTCAAGAAGGGGCAGGTCATTGGGCGGTCGGGCACAACCGGCACCTGGACACCCCATCTCCATGTGGATTTCAAAGCTTTCAATGACCAGGGTATGGTTACTTCCGAGGATTACCCAGGCAACCTGGTTGATCACCCTGAGGTTGCTGCTGCAGCGCAGCGGATAGTCGGATTCATGAATTTTGCCTGTTTCCTGCCGGCGGACGACGACGATGCGCCGGACATCACGCAGGAACTGCTCAACCAGGGGCCAGGGAAACTGCTGAGTGTGCGGTCGGCCTCTCCGTTTTTCCCCGAACCGGTGTTGCTCCCACGCTTTGTCCCCGTATACACCGCCGAACCCACGAGTTACGACGGTACAGTATCCACCCCGTTTGCGGGCTGGCTTCCCCACAGCAAGATCGGGTGCTACGCCATCCAAGACGAGTCGGAGGTGGTGAGACTGGTAGGTCCACACACCATCACTTACAAGCTCTACCAGATTCAGTGGAAGAACGACCAAAAAGCTTGGATTCCTTACAGGCGGAAACTGATATCTCCCCAAGGCTATGAAACTGAAACAGTGCAGGTCGAGGATGCCAGCACGCCGCCCTTGCCTTCACATGCGGTGGTGCATACTCAGCAGCGCTCAGTTGGGGCATACCATTCCCCGGCCATTAGAAACATTCCCAATCCCCATGGAGGTGTAACTCCCTCTTTGGGCTATTTAACACCCGACCGAGGCTATGACATTCAGGGTACTTATGTGGACCCGGTTTCCCGGTGGTTGCGTGGAGACAACCCTGTGGCTGCACAGGCCCGACTGCGCTGGTGGCAGATCGATTACAACGGCCGGCCGGGCTGGGTGCGCAGCGACAAGGTGAACGAGGCC
>JAPPAJ010000356.1 GCA_026705565.1 Caldilineaceae bacterium
GAGTACATATGTAATCATCCGTTGGAGAGTGGCATCATTGCTGGCACTAAAGCGCGCTATCAGGTCATCAAAAATCGCCTTCGCCGCTGTGAGTTCGCCGCTTTGTTCCTTATTCAGTGCTTCCAAAAACAAATCTGTTGCAACTCTCAGGTGACGGTCCAGGGCCTTGGTGTTCTGAGCAGACTCCGCTATTGCCTGTGTCAGGAATGAGCGAAATCCAGGGACCATTTCCTTTTCCTGCCAGAATTCGTGCAATAACCCAGCAGACTTGTGCGGCGCATAGAACGCCGTCATGAACTGCAGCAACAGGCGCACTACACCTGCCTGGTTGCGTTCGCGGCGCAGCTTGTAATAGATGCAATACAGACGTTCCGAGGCGGAATACAGCCGCTTCGGCCCAGAGTTGTCGATGTTGATCACACGGCGTTCCTTCAACCGCCCCAGCAAAGTCGAGACGGGCCGAATGTCCATGCGGGCGCGCGCTGCAACCTCGGCGGCGGTCGATGGTTGCCAGAGGTCTATGACAGCGAGATAGACACGGCGCTCGGTTTTCGCGAGCACGTCCAGATGACCACGGAAATACTCGGTGTACTCATCGATGAGACCCACCAGTGCCTCCATCAACTGGTGAAATGAGCGGTGTCTGGCGAACGTGCCAACGATCACCAACAGCCGCGGATTGCCACCAGTCAAGATTTCAAGAGGTCTGATCTCGCGTTGGGTAATCGGCTTGCCGCCGATCATCTCCCACAGGCGTTGGCACGCCATGGTGTCGAGCGGTTCAAGCACAACCATGTGGAAGAACTCGAAGAACGGTTGTGTCGCGTCGTCCAAGGCCGCGAATCGACTCGTCGCGGTGCCGAGGAGCACGATCTGGGGTTCGGTCTGCAACACCTTGCGGAGCTTCCAACCGAAGTCGTCGTCCACGTTGTGGAACAACCCTTGAAGGTTTTCGACCATGAGGACCAGCTTTCTGTTCAGCCGGTCCACTGCGTCCATCACGGCCGCAAATGCTTGATGCTCCAATTGGGTTGCATCGTATCGGTCCGCGAGGCCTTCGTGAGTCTGCCGTAGCCCCCGACTGAGTTCCGGATAACTCGCCTCTGTTTCCCTGGCAAGGTGAAACAGAGCCTCGAGCCAAAAATCAGCCAGCGTGAATACCTCCAGGCTCTCCTCCATGAACCGGACCGCGAACAGGTTGGCCGACAGGTCCTCGTTGGTTCGCAGTTCCGCTGCGACCCGGGCCAGCAACATGGTTTTGCCCTGGCCACGGGACGCAACAAGCAACACATGCTGGCACGACGGGGAATCGATGTTGCCTCGCAGGACCTCCAAAACAATGTTGAGTTCGCCCTGGCGAACGACAAACTGCTCAATCAGTTCCAGGTCGGATTGCAACAACCCAGGATTGAACTTGCGAATCGGCCGGTCCGGTGATGTGGTCATGACCTTTGCCTCCGTCAGGTGTCAGCCGACACGCGGCTTTGGAGGGGCGCGTGGTGATCACGGAAACGGGCTGCCCACCAGTCCTTCAACAGCCGGGACGGAAAGATATGACCTTGATCACCTGCCTCAAGGTATCCGTCGTGGAGCAGAACTTCTAGTGCATCTGCGATGCAACCCCGCGCGTCGTCTACGGTCCTGGCATACAGCTGTTCAAGACAGCGTCGTGCGGCAGGAGTAAACATGTTCTGAGTGGATGCCTCGGCGAGGATCTCCATGGCCATGGAAAATCCCTCGTCGTCCAGCCCGTCCTTGAGCCGGGTTTCGTAATGGACCAAGTCGTTCTGTCCCGCGGGGCCGAGCAGGGACGTGTGATAGACCGTCTCGACATCCGCCACCGCCACACGGTTGCGTCCCTGCATGAGAGCGAATTCCCGCAACCGTGCGAAAAAGGACTGTACATGATGGGGGATCCCGAGTCCGAGGGCGTCAAAGACCGCTTGCGACACACTATCCTGCGTCTGCAACCCGTTATTCCGGGCAAGATGCTCGAAGCAAGCAACACTGATTTCCCGGCTCCAGGGTCCGAGGCGAAAGGGATCGAGGTGATTGATACGGTCGGCGATTCGAAGCCGTCGCACAAGAGGTGCAAGGCCAATACTGCCTGAGACAATGAGAACCGGAGAACGGTTGTCGAATCCCTGAACCACACTGCGAAGCCAGCTCAGAAACTCCTCCACCCGAGCTGCGCCATCCTCATGGAGGAGCATTCGCTTGAGGAAAATCGGCAACTCGTCGATGACGAGCAGGACCGGTTGGTCGTGGTCAGCCAGATTTCGGAAGATATCCTCTCCGTGACGACGCCAATTGCCGGCATCAAGACCGGCTCGGAACTTCACACGAAACTCGGAAGCGCCAACCGCCTCCACGTTCTCGCTGAACCAACGTTTCATCGTGTCTGTGATCCTGGCAGCGATTGAAC
Source organism: Caldilineaceae bacterium (assembly GCA_026705565.1). Taxonomy (GTDB): domain Bacteria; phylum Chloroflexota; class Anaerolineae; order Caldilineales; family Caldilineaceae; genus Bin34. The sequence continues at coordinate 2,426 of JAPPAJ010000356.1, forward strand.
GTACCGGATACGCCGCCTGGACAATGTCGGCAAGAAAGTCCTCCGGGCATGCCGCATCCTCGACATCGGCGAAAAGGAAGGTCCATTCTTTCCGCTCGAGGCGCAGGCCAAGCTCACGGGCAATGCTGGTCTTGCCCATACGCCGTTGTCCAGTCAGCAGCGTATGGTTGCCGCCAAGAACCCGTGCTTCGAGCACTTGCAACTCGGGTTCCCGATTGAAGAAGTTGTTGCCGCTCACCCAGCGACCAGTAGACAGTTTCATAGGGCGAGTATAGATCTTCAACAAATTTGTTGTCAACAGTTTTGTGGTCGGATCAATGGATTGGCCTCTCCAGCCCCTTGCGCCTGTGTACCGGAGAGACTTCGAGACAATATTCAGAGGCCAGTACTAATTCCGAGAAGGTGAGAATGCATCTTGGGACCATTCAGCGGAATCCGGTTCTGAGCGGTCCGCAGTGATCGCCGGATGCCGTCCTCAAGGACAACCCAGGATCGCCGACGTGTCGGCGATCACTTGGGCAGCCCGCGCTCGTCATACAGGAAATCGCCGTGCTCGACGGCAGCAGGGCCGTCGTCCAGCATGCTTGCACATCGCCTGCCGATGGCGAGAAGTCTCTGTAAGCGGGCCTCGGTGCTGCTCTCCCTCCGCATGCGCTCCAGACGTTCCCGGAGGGCCACCGTGATTGCCTCGGTCATGGTCTCACCGGTCAGATGCGTCAACTCACGGGCCAGCCGACGCGTCTCCTTATTCTTGATGCTGAGAGCCATCGAATTTAGTCCATACAGGCAGATTTACAAGCCATAAGTCCCCCCCATGCTGTCTTACCTCCTTGGGCAACGTCAACTTGGGGCGTTGTTCCATTCTCGTTGATATGGGCATCTGCCCACAGCAGATGGGTCGGTGCCCCGCACCCCATCGCGTCCAGTACCAACTATTTTGACCACATCAGGCACGGCCTGTCCGTCTCCGTCTGTGGCTTCGGGCCCAAACAAGGAAAGTGAAATAGGACCTCGTGAATG
>JAPPAJ010000157.1 GCA_026705565.1 Caldilineaceae bacterium
GAGGTCAGGACAGGGATGAGGACGGGCCGCAGCATGTGCCGAAAAATCACTAGGCGGCTGGTCAGGCCCTTGGCGCGTGCCGTGCGGATGTAGTCCTGGGAGAGGGTGTCCAGCATCGCGGCGCGGGTCTGCCGGATGACGGTCGGCATGGCACCGAAACTCAGCACGATTACGGGCAGGATCACCTGGCCATGGAACAGGCCCTTCCAACCGTAGGGCACATCCATGATCCCGACGACCACGACCAGGAACCAGAGCAGGAGCGGGGTGATCACAAAAATGGGCACCGCGTTGATGAACACGATGAATCCGACGATGAACTGATCCACTGCGCTGTTGTGACGCAAGGCCGCCCACACCCCCAGGGGAATGCCCACAATCACCATGAACAGGACGGCGGCAAAACCAATCTGCATTGAAATGGGCAGGCGGACCTGCACCATGCGGTTGACCGGCCGCTTCTCCCGGATGGCAAAGCCCAGGTCACCGACGGCCAGTTTGGCAAGGTAGCGCCGAAACTGCTCCGGGAAGGGCTGGTCGATGCCGTACTTCTTGCGCAGTGCCTCCAGCACGTCCTCCTCGAGCACGAGGCTGCCCTGTTCCTGGTCGAGGAACATGCGCTTGATGGGATCCCCCGCGCCGTAGAACATCATCGCGTAGGAGATGAAGAGGATGAGCAGCAAGCCGCTGCCCCAGCGCACCAGGCGCGTGAGCAAATAGATGGTCATGGGATCCGCCCCAAAACCAAGTCAAAACCGGGCAATACAAACAATACCATTGGTCAAGCCGGACGCGGTTGAACCGCGTCCGGCTTGACCGACAAGGATGGGGAGGGTTACTGTTCCCGCATGTAGATGCGCCAAGGGGCGATCAGGCCCACATCGGGCCCGCGCTCGAAGTTGGCCACTTCCTCGCCCACACTGCCGTAGCCTTCGGGAATGCCGAAGAACATGCCGACACGGTCCGCCATGAAGAGTTCCTGGGCGGCGCGGGTGTTCTCGCACCGGCCCGGATCGTCGGGCGACAGGGCCTGGGCGGCCTCAATCAGGGCATCCACCTCGGGGTTGTTGTAGCCCTTGAGCATGGAACCGCGGGCGATGGGACCGCCGCTGTGCATGCCCACCCAGGCGTAGGTCGCGCCGTCGGGGAAGCGGATGACCACGTCGTCGCGGGACAGGTTGACCAATTCGGCATCCTCGCCGAACTCGTCCGGACGGGTCTTGAACTCAATGTTCGTGATGCCCAGGTTCTGGCGCCACATTTCCATGACGGCCTCCAGGGCCCGGTTCAGGGTCGGCGAGGAGGCCCGAGGGGTGACCCGCAGCTTGGGCAGGTTTTCGGCACTGCCGTAACTGGACGCCGCCAAGGCCGCCCTGGCCGCCTCGGGATCGTAGTCGTCGCCCCAGTTGTTGTCGGGATCCCAGCAGCTCACATTGGGGTCGAGGAGCTGGGTCGGCAAGGCCGCGTTGCCTTCGGGGAAAGCGGCCTTGTTAACCGCTTCCATGTCGACCGCCAGGTACAGGGCTTCCCGGACCATGGGATCGCTGGTCGGCTCAACCTGATCCGTGATCCAGAAGGAATTGAAGCCGATGGACTTGATTGTCCGGAAGTAGTCGGGATGGGCAGCCCGGAGCGCCGGCGGCAGGCCAGTCATGACGAAGCTGACCTGGTCGTTCTGCACCATCGTGGCTGCGGTGTTCTGGTCCGTCACGAACATGAACTCGATGCGGTCCAGGTACGGCCCCTCGTCCATCCACCAATTGGGGTTGGGCTCCATCGTGGCCACGCCCAGATCCGGGTCGTACTCGGTGAGCATGTAGGGACCGCTGACGGCGGGTTCGTTCTCGGGCAGCCAGAAGGTGCTCAGGTTCTCGTCCGTCACGTCGTCGATCTTGATCGGATTCGTGTGCGTGGTGGCAATGCGCCAGTGGAAAATGGAATCGGGCACCTCGAGGGTCGCCTGCACCGTGCTGTCGTCGAGCGCCACCAGGCCGGAGACGGTGTCGGCCTCATCGGCGCGCGCCGCGGCGAAGCCCTGCACGTTGCCGATGTACTGCGGAATGCGGCCGTGCTCCGTGAGGGGATCGGCCATGCGGTTCCAAGTGCCTACCACCTGCTGGGCGGTAATGGGGGTGCCGTCCGACCACTGGGCCCGGGGATCCACGGTGAAGGTCCAGACCGTGTCGCCTTCACTGGCCACCGCGCTGTCGAACACGCCGTAGCTCAGGTTGCCGTCCACATCAAAGAAGAGCGGGGGCACGTACAGCAGGGGCATCCAACTCTGGTGATCGCCACCACCCGACATCGGGTAGAACGTAAAGCTATTGGCTCCGGTCGAGCCGGTGGCAATGCGCAGCACCTGTTCGTCGGCGGCATCGGCCGGAAGCATCGATGCTTCCTCCGCCATCATGTCGCCGGTATCGGCCGGCGCGGCGGCTGGCGCGCATGCTGCCAGCGCCACCATCAAAACGGCCAATAGGCCAAGAACTCGCAGTAACCTCATGGGTGTCACTCCTGTGAATATGCAATTGGGTGTCGGAAGAGACGATTCAGCGTAGCACAAACTCGCTTCCGGCCGGCATCGATGCTGCAACAGAGATGCTGCCCGGTCGCTGGCCTTTTGTGGTCACCGTGCTGTTTGGCACTGGATGCATGATGTAGCCGGACAGGTTGTGCCTGGCCTCTGAGGCCACGGACACATCGCAACGGGTATCCGGGTGTTCTCCCGCGGTTCGATGGTGGGAAAGCCGCCCTAAATCCGCCCCTCACCGCGGGATCTTGGCGATGCCAGCCGGTTGGGCTCGCCGCAGGGCCATGCCCCCATGAGATCAGATGGGGTGGCCGGGTCCGCCAACCGCCCGTTGCGTCGTAGCCAGTCAGCGGATTTTCGTCAACGCCTCTCCCGGCTGAATCGCAGGAATCGGCGAACGGGCATAGTCTTTGACGTTGCGGGTCACAATGTACCAGGCCCCGCAATTGCGGGCCGCCGCGACTTGCAGAGCATCTTCAAAGTCGGTCATTGCGAGCCCCGCGGCGAAATGCACCGAAGCAGAATTGGCATCCGCCACGGACACGATGTCCGCCAGTTGCCGGATGAATTCGATCGTCTTGTCGCGACCGTAATGGGGTCGGGCAATGTAATACAGATTGGCCACCGTGTGCCAAGCCATGGATGCGGGGTAGCCGGCACGTTCCACGTAGTCCAGAAGTGCGTTGGCCTCCCCGGCGTGGTCGGCACGATCCAGCACCGCATCCAGCAGCACATCGCAATCCAACAAAATCACTTGAGGTACTTCCGCTTGAGTGACTCAAATCTAGGATCGTCACCCTACACGAACTTGAGCGACCCACGCCACCGGGCCGCGAAGGTCTCATTATCCCAGCCGATCATCTCCCGCAACG
>JAPPAJ010000281.1 GCA_026705565.1 Caldilineaceae bacterium
CACGGTCAGTTCGCTTTGGACCGACGTGTACGGGCCTGCACCGATTACAGGAGTGGAGCTGGACCCCGCGATTTTGGAAGTGGGGCGCGAGTGGTTCGCCATGGACCGGCCGAACCTGACTGCGGTCGCCGCGGACGGCCGCCAGTGGCTGGCCGGTCAAGACTCATCCCAAGTATGGGATGTGGTGCTGGTGGATGCCTATCGGGTTCCCTACATCCCGTTTCACCTGACCACGGTGGAGTGGTTCGAACTGGTGGATGAGCACCTGGCGGCCAACGGTGTGGTGGCGGTGAATGTGGGGCGGACCGAGACCGACCTGAGTTTGGTGGAGGCTATGGCAACGACCATGTCGGATGTTTGGCCCCGGGTGTTTGTGTTGGAGGAACCTGTTCCGGAAGGCGTCTTGGGCAACGTGCTGGTGGTCGGTGTGAGTGAGCAGATTGGCATCGAAACTTTCGCCGACAACGTTGCAGGGCTGCCCGAACACCTGCCCGGTGAGTTTCGTGCCTTCGCGACAACAGCCATTGTCCAAGTCCGGGTGGAGATACCGGACCTGGCCATGAAGCCTTGGACCGATGACAAGGCTCCCATCGAACGGATCGTGCACCGGATCGTGTGGAACTGGCTCGTTACTGGGAGCGAGCCGGTTCCGGACGCGTCGTGAAGTTCAATGGTGTCTGGGTGGGTTACTCCGACTGATGTACAAGATCTTCGGGCGAGCCCTATCCGATCCAGGTAGAGTACGGCGATGTGAAGTTCTGACATCCCCTTGGGCGAGAACCTTATGGAGATCCTGATTTCGTATGCGCAAGGGCCATGCCGCCGCAGGTATGAGAATCGTGCCGGATGGCCTCAGACATCGTTGTACTGTGACAGTATCGTTCTGCTGGGGAGGAGGCGATCAGTGGGGCCATCGGAACTCCTTGAGTGATGGCTGCGGATTCCTGGAAACTGCGATGATGTCGAGGCTCGGGAAAGCCGCTGTGCTGAACAAGGATCATCGAATCAGGTAGTTGTGTGAATGCTTCAGGCACATCGGAAGGCGATCCTGCCGAGACGAGACATTCCGGTGTATGGTCTACTGCGACGGACGCGGCCAGATTCGGATGCCGTGTCAAGCTCAAGAGGGTTCCACCCGGTTGAAACAGAGAAGACAACCCCAACCAGGTGTACCGAGGTATCTTCCAGATGGCCACCTTCAAAGTGTTTCTCAGCAGTGTTCAGAGCGAGTTTGCAAATGAGCGCGCATCTCTCAGGGAGTACTTCCAAACCGACCCGTTGCTCAGTGAGACGTTCGAAATCCTCTTGTTCGAGGACATTCCTCCCTCTGAAGTCCCTCCTGACACCGCCTATCTTGAACGGGTGGACCAGGCCGACATTCTCATTGGGCTGTTTGGTTTGGAATACGGAATCGAGGGCGGCAACGGGATTTCGCCTACAGAGAAGGAGTACAACCGGGCATCGGATACCAATACCCATCGCCTTGTGTTTGTGAAAGAGGCCGAGGATGAGCACCGTCATCCCAAGATGCGTCAACTCATCGGGAAGGCTCAACAAAGCCTAGTCGTGGGCCAATTCAACACAATTGAGGATTTGAGATCGGGCATCCAGACCGCGATGGTCGATTACATGAAGGTCAAGAGGCTGATTCAGACCGGCGGATTCGACGAAGCAATTTGCCAGGATGCCAAACTCAAAGACATCAGTGAACAGGCGGTTGTCACGTTTGTAAGGTCGGCGCGGCGGGCGCGACAGCTCCCCCTTGGCGAAGAAACTCCTGTGGAGGATGTTCTAACCCACCTTCGCTTGATCAAGGACAATGGTGTCACCAACGCTGCAGTCCAGTTGTTTGGCAAGAATCCCCAAAGGCTTGGCATCCGCTCGGAAGTGCGGTGTGCGCATTTCCACGGTACTGAGATTGAGAAACCCATTCCATCGCTCCAAGTGTTTGGAGGGACATTGTTCAGCCAAGTTGACAGTGCCGAGGACTTCGTTCTCAGCAAAATCAACATGTCCGTTGGCACTCGTGCTGAGAGTGTCCGGGCACCCAGAACCTATGAAATCCCGGTGGAAGTGATCAGGGAGGCCATCGTTAACGCAGTGGTCCATCGGGATTTCACCAGCACCGGCAACGTACAGGTGATGATCTTTGCCGACAGGCTGGAAATTTGGAATCCGGGAAGGCTCCCGCCTTCGCTGACGATCGAGAAACTCAGGGAACCCCATGGCTCGGTGCCTTCCAATCCCCTACTGGCCGAGTCCATGTTCCTGGCCGAATACATTGAACGCATGGGCACCGGCACTCTGGACATGATCCGGCGGTGCAGGGACGCAGGCCTGCCTGAGCCTGAGTTCAGGGTGGACGACATGTTCAAGGTGACTATCCACCGTGTACTCACACGTGAGCGAATTCTCCGTAGTCGCCCTCGGCGAAGGATTCTTGGCCGAATGCCTTCACCCCGGTCTGAGCGGATTCGGGCGCGAGACATACGCCTCTACCAGCCGAACGTTTCTGCTAGTGGAAGCAATGATGGTCAAAACGCAGCTCCGCAAGTACCCGACAAGTACCCTGCAAGTACCCTGCAAGTCGGAAATCTTATTCGCTGCCTGGACGGTGAACGTACACGAGCGGAAATTCTTCAGCGTTTGGGACTGAGAGACCGCTCCAATCTGACCAAGGAATATCTGCGCCCGGCTATTGCCGAGGGCCTTGTCGAGATGACCATTCCGGACAAACCCCGCAGCAGCAAGCAGCGGTATCGACTGACGTCGAGTGGTCGGGAGCTGCAGGAGCGTCTCAGGCGAGCAGAATGAGCCAATCGCTCTCTACCAAAGGCAACTTTGTCCAGCAGCCCACCGCCGACTACTCAAACGGCAACTGGGCTGGCAAGTGGGTTCATTCTTCTGAAGCCAAGGGAACAGGCTTGGTTTTGAAGACGCACCATCTTGGAACTCCATTCCTACACCAACTCCTTCCAGATTCTCTTACTGCGCAACACGTCTCTCACCCGTAACGACCATGCGGAAACTGTCATCCGGACAAGAAAGAGGATTCCGGATCACATTCAGGACGTGATCCGGAGGCGACATCTCGACCTCCAGATGATGAAACAGGGCTGCGGTCACGATCAGGAACAGCAAATCCGCGGTTGAGGCACCCAGGCAGGCGTGGGACCCGATGCCGTAGGGCACATAGGCGTGCGTCTGCGTATGCTCCATGCGCGGAGGGGCATAGCGCTCGATGTCGAACCGTTGCGGTTCGGGGAAGAACTCCGGCAGGTGGTGTGTGACGGAAATGGCTATGAGACAACGGGCACCCGCCGGAATGTGATGTCCCTGGAATTCGAAGTCGCGTGTGGAGGTCCGCGGCAACGTCAACGCGATGGGGTGCATGCGCAGGGATTCCATGGCGATCCAGCGGGTGTGGCGCATCCGGCGCAGGGAGGCACGGGTGGGGACTCCCTCGGCAAAGAGCTGATCCGCTTCGGCAATGACCATTTCCCTCAGCGTGGAATCCCGGAGAATGTGATACAGGAGGAAGGAAAGGGAACCGGCAGCCGTGTCCATGCCCGCCAGGAAGGGAGTTTGAATGGTCGCAATCGCGTCGTTTTCGGTCATCAGATCCGGATGTTCGGCCCGGAACCGCCGTACGTGATCGATGAAGTTGCCGCCCTCCTCGGCCATGTCGTGCATGAGATGCTCGTTCCAGATCCGTTTGCCCATGGCGAGCACGTTCCGCCGGGACTTTAGGTACTGCGGCATGTACTTCACGAACCCCGGGCGGGTTCGCGTGAGATGGATTTTGATGACGGTCCGAAACAGGTAGATCAGATCGTCCATGACCTCGTCCGGCTCTTGATTGATGGCCATGTACGCCAGCAACAGGGATACCAGCCGCTTTACCAGGGGAGTCACCGACATGGCCTGGTGCCGAGGCCAACGCATCATCAGGCGGACCAGGCTGTCCATCAGCTTGGGCATCTGAGGGTAGAGCGTGGAGCCGGCGTAGCCCACCTTGAGGCCCGCGCGCAGCGTAGCGTGGTCGGGGCCGTCCCATGCCAGCATGAAGGGATTGTCGGACCCGAAGGCTTCCAGGACGTTTTTCCATGTGTCCTTGGACGTAAAGAGGGTGTCTCCTTCTTCGCGCATGAGGAGATTCGCCTCGGGACCGGCCAAGACGATCATGTGATGCTGGAGGATGGACATCCGGAACACCGGTCCGAGTTCGTGGTACTGCTCCACCAGCCACAAGGGCGAGTCGAACGTCACACTGCCAAGCACAGGCAGTCCCTGGGCCTTGGGGATGGTCTTGGGAATGGACTGCGAAGTTTCGGCCATGGGATGGTTGTCCGGGAGAACTTTGACGGTCCGTTGGTAAGGCCTTGTTCAACGATCAACGACTGATGTGAAGACCGAACATCGAGTCTGCCAATGATGCTACATGCCGTGGAGGTTCGGCGTATCGGATGGCCAAGGTATCCGGCATGCTCTGTCTTGTTGCGTCCTCGAACGGACAACTGCTCCAGTTCCCGTCATGGATACGGTGGTCCGCCAATGTAGGCACCGGGGTAGGGTAGCCCGGCCATAAACCCTCGTACCGATCGTCAATGGCTTGTGGGCGAGGATGCTCACGGTGCCGGTGGATTGCATGGACCAGACCGACTGCGGGTCGCAAGCCGCACGCATGACTTGGCTGCACGTGATCAACGACAGGCCCCCCACAGCGGCTTGTTGTCGGACTACCCCTACAACCGCTTCGGTCCCGATTGGAGCCGGAGGGTGGCTTCAGCCTGTGTGCTGCGGGTGCTTCCGAGGTGGCCGAAAGGAACCGATTGCCCCGGATCAAATGAGGACAATCGGGCATGCTCTTCGCATTCCAAGGCACTTGCAGTGCCGAGCCGACAGGGGGCGGGTCTCACGGGAGACCTGGCGCTGCCAAGTACAATCCGGTCGGGTCGAAGGATTCGCGGGGAACCCTCATTCACTCACTGAACATGAAGCTACCTTCGTTGCACCCGGGTCGGTCGGAGTTCAGTCCGATTCGCCGGGACGGCGGGTTGTACGTCGACAAGACAGGCCACTTGCGCAAGCTGTTGGTTCCGGTGGGCGGTGACGGATCCCACTTGCATACGCAATATGCCTTCCTGGCCAGACCCCGTCGTTTTGGCAAGACCCTGCTTGTATCCACCGGTCTCCAGAACCTATGCCAACCTGCCACAGTCCGGTGCAATCACCGAACAGGGAGGCTGGCTGTCTGGTAGACGCTTCACGGACCGTGCGCAAGCCTCTCGGCGATGCGGCTTACAGGTCTCCACGTCCATTTCTCCGCCGGCGGACCTCGCCGGCCTGGGGAACTCGTTGCGATGTCGGGCCGGCTCCGAATGACCCGTGTACGCCTGGATGTTCCGGGCGGCGTTTTCATCCCGGTCGCACTCGAAGCCGCAGCGGTTGCAGCGGTAGGTGCGCTCCGACAGCAGCAGCGACTGCTTCACGGCTCCACACCGGTTGCACGTTTTCGAGGACGGATACCAGCGATCCAGGCGCACAAACCCGGCTCCGTGCCAGGCGCACTTGTATTCCAGTTGCCGCACGAACTCCGACATGCCCGCGTCGCTGATGGCACGGGCCAGTCGCCGGTTGTGCTTCATGCCGACCACATTCAGCGTTTCCACCTTCACCGTACCGCCGCGTTTGGCGATCTGCGCGGTGGCCTGGTGATGGTGGTCGTTCCGAATGTGGGCCGCGTTGTCGTAAGCGCGTTGTCGCTTGGCGTACTTCCTGTCCCTCCGCTTGCTGTGGTTCTCCTTGCCGTGCGTGTTCCGGCTGCGGGCGATGGCCTTGTCCAGTCGGCGGATGGCCCTCAGCTCGGAGTGCAGGGCGGCCGGGTTGGCGTATAGGTCGGGCGCGTTGCCACTGCCGTCCGAGACCGTGGCGAGCGTCTTCACCCCCCATGTCGATGCCCACCGTGGGGCCGGGCCTGGCTTCCGGCGCGGGCTTGCCCGTGTCCACCGTGAACGACGCGTACCAGCGTCCGGCCTTTCGGCTGACCGTGACGCTCATGATGTCGCTCTCGAACCGCAGTTCTTCCCGCATCCGCACCCACCCGATTTTGGGCAGATGCACACGGCACCCGTCCACCTTGATGCTGTTGCGACCGTTGGACGGCGTGAAGGCGAGCTTGCGGTGCCGCTTGCGGACGGGCGGGAAGCCGATCTTGCGGTGGGGCTTGCCGTGTTTCCTGGCCTTGCAGTACGCACCCCAGGAAGCCAGCCCCTTGCCCATGTTGATGATGGCGTTCTTGGACACGTGCTGGGAGTGGTCGCAGGACCAGTCGAACAGGTCGGCCTTGACGGCGTTGAAGTCCTTGCGCAGGTCCATGTCCGACAGCCACTGGCCACCGCCTGGGTTGACGTCGACGTGGGCATACCACTCATCGGCATGCTGTTCGTCGGTATGGCCGAACCAGGCCAGTTGGAACCTGCCGCGTGCCCAGTTGGCCGCCACCCGCGCCCACCCCGCGTGCTCCAGCATCCGCGTCGCCTGCTTGTCGGTCGGGGCGAGGGCGATCCGGTGGGACTTGCCCAGCCCTTTCAGATGCTGGCTCATGGCGCCGTGGCAGGCCCGGCCTCGGACTTTAGGACTTCGATCAGCTGGCGCGCCTTGGGCGACCGGCGGCCGTACAGACGCGCCGAGAACTCCGTGATGATCTCGAGCACGTCCCGGGCCAGTTCCTCCTCGAAGAATGGGGGATCGGTCTGATGGATCACCACCACTTCGACCCCCTGCTTCTCGCACAAGGCAAACACCAACTCGGCCCCGAAGCGCAGCAGCCGATCCCTGTGGGTCAGCACCAGACGTTGCATCTGGCGGCGCAGGATCAGGTCCAGCAAGCGCTGCAGGCCGGGCTTGTCATACTGCAACCCACTGCCCAGGTCGCGGATGATCTCGGTGCGCCAGCCCTGGGCCGCGCAGTACGCTTCCAGGGCGGCGTGCTGACGGTCCAGATCGGCCTTTTGGTCAGGGCCGGCGACACGGGCATAGCCGACGGTCGGGGCCGATTCGTTGCTCGCGCCCAGCAACGCGGCGCGGTCATAGTAGCGCGTCCCCGCCGCCGACTTGCGCGCCGGCAGCAACTCGCCGCTCTCCTCCCACTTCCGCATGGTCTTCACGCCCACGCCCATCAGCGCGGCGGGCCTCGCCTATGCGTATCAGTCGGTTTTGATGCTTGGCCATAGACCAGTATACTGCCACATAATATCTGATTTCAGAGAACTGTTACTACCCCTTGAGACCTACTTTCAGGGCGACCTGCCCAAGCCCGGTCCGGGTGACAGCTGTACGTTTGATCCCAATGCGGGGCAACGGGTAGACCTGTTCAGGGGTACCGCCATCGAGGACGATGTTCGTCGGACCCGGGTACATCCGGTTGTTCGCCTCAACATGGCGATGGCGACCTCGGATACGCCTGCAGGGTTGCAGGCCAGGCTTCTGGAGCACCTGGAACGGTTGTACACTGATTGGCACCGACGCGGTGTGGAAACCGACATTGAACCAAGGCGGGCCGGGGGATACATCCGGTTTCCACCACCGCCCTCGGGCACCGAGGCGGTTTCCGCTGCTAGCCGCCTGGATTCCCTGTTGCATGAACTTGAAAGGCAATTCAAGGCGCCTCCGGTGGTTCTGATTGACGAGTACGATGCGCCGCTCACGCACTTGTTGGGCAGAAACCTGGACCCGGAACCGTTCATCTCGGTTCTAAGGGAGTTCTTCGGGCGTCTCAAGCACAATGAGGATCGCCTTCATTTTGTTTTCATCACGGGCATTAGTCGCTTTGCCCACGTGAATCTGTTCTCTGCCTTGAACAACCTCACGGACATTTCATGGGATCCCGAGTATTCGGACCTGTGCGGGTTTACCGAAGCGGACCTGCAGGATTACCTTCTGCCCTACCTGGAAGCCGGGGCCGGGAACCTGGGCAAGTCCGTCGAGCAGGTGACGCAGGAACTGAGGGACCACTACAACGGTTACTGCTTTGGCCATCCCGGTTTCACCGACAACGTCTACAACCCGTATTCGCTCCTGAACTGCCTTGATGACATGCAGGCTGCCACCGCGGGCGACAAGTGGCGGTGGCAGGGATGGCCCAACTACTGGTCCGAGTCCGGAACCCCGCAGTTCCTGGTGCGGCTGGCCAGGCAGGGAAACCTCGTTCTGTCCAAGGATCCACCGCCTGTTCATCAACTGACGCGGACCACCTATGACTTGAACAACATTGACTACGGCAGTCTGATGCTGCAAACGGGGTACCTCACGCTGTGCTTGGACCAGGGACGTCTGTGTTACGACTACCCAAACAACGAGGTCAGGTTGATCTTTGCATCAAGTTTGTTGGAGAACTTCGGCCGGTACGCCACGGCGGATGAACTGGAAGGCTTGTACCGGACCTTGGCTGCGGAAGACTACGCGGGGTTCTGCCTTCGGCTCAACACATTCATGGCAGGCATGCCGGGCGAGAAAATAGTCGGCGAGACCGATTGCCACCTGATTCTGCATGCGCTGTGCCAGTTGATGAGGGTCGAGTTCCAGTCCGAAGTGCACCAGTTGGGCGGCCGGTCGGACCTGGAAGTGATTTTCCCCGGTCATGTCTGCGTGTTCGAGTTCAAGTACAACCGGTCGCCGGAGGCCGCCTGGCACCAGATCGAGGCGCGCGACTACGGTCGGCGCCACTTCGGCTCCGCGCGGCGCGTGGTGGCCATCGGCCTCAACTTCATTGGCGGTAGTTCGGAGGAACCACCCCGTGTCGAATACCAGGCGCGTGAGAGAAACCCATCCGGGGGCAATTCCACCTGAGCAGTCGCCTGTACCGTTCCGCCGGGCGGTGCAGGTCTTTGTCAGTTGGGCACCCTGTACCGTGTGGACAGTTCCGGTTCTGCACCGGGATCCGTCCACACCCGGTGGACCTCCAGCACTCGTTGGCCCAATGTCCGGCAGTGGGTAGCCAGAGCCTCCCACGAAGGTAGATCGTCGGGGCGACGCAGGCGGAGCCTCTGCTCCCACTGGTTCAGTGCCTTCTTTAGGTCGCGGGGAGCCGGGTGCGACAGACGCAAGCCCATCTCATGCAGAAAGGACAGGGGTGTCCGTGTTCCGTCGTGCGACCAGGCCGCATGTGGACGCAACCTGTAGCGGTGTTCCAAGGGCACCAAGGTTTGAAACAAATAGGGATCGCGCATCCTACTGGCGAGTATGTTGCAGTCGGCGTAGTCGCGGGCCATGTTGCGGAATATGAGCAGGTAACTCTTGATTCGCAGCATCTCCGCCATCGTGGGCAGGCGTAGAGTCAAGCCTTGCAAGGAGTAGGTTTGGATGTCCAAGGTATCGCCCTGACTGACGCGGTCATCGTTCATCAAGGTCGTTTCAATGCCGTCCAAGCGCCCCATGATGGTGTGCCGCTCCCGAACAACTTCGGTGGACCAGCCTGCCAGTGCTTTGAGTCCGTCCAGTACCTCCTCCCAGTTCGTGTGAAGATCGGGAACCAGGTGATCCGCGTCGCGTGAGGTGCGGTAAGGGGTATAGATCCCAACTGCCGAACCCCCTACCAGAAACGCCCCCGGAACGGCATCCTGAAGTTTGGATGCCGCGGCCAACACCCTTTGCCAGTGGTCAATTTCAGATGGCGTCAACGGCGCGGGCATGGTCCAGAAACGCTTGGTAGTCCTCTGCCGCCCACGGGTGATCCAGCATCAATGGTGCGAAACGAAGTACTTCGTTTCGCACCTCGGCATCATCCTCGATGGCCTGCCAGAGCCGAGCCTTGTTCTCGCGGTTGCCCTTCTCAATGTAGCGGGAAATCACGCGGGCATTCCGCATGCCGTCCCTTACGGACAGGATCTCGGCCATGTCGTGCCGGGCCATCTCGAACAGACCGGGCTCATCAATGGTGACGACCAGTTGCTCCAAGTTCTGCAAGGCATCCCGCGAAAAGCTGTGCCTGCGCGCGAAGGCGCGCAGGTTGGATTCGGTCCAGGCACAGCCACGGGCAGTACGTTCGCCGGCACCGTTCATGCGCCGAGCCACCTCTGCCACAGAGATGTCGGAATACCAGCCGTGAAACTTGAGCGAGCAGCATGTCTGGCGTACTTGCTCGCTCCCGGTGCGACCGTTCATCTCCCCATCTGCATTTCTCGGCGTGAATCACCCTGTCAGCATACCTGAGACACTCTGATGGAGTCAGGCTGTGCGGGTCGGTGAAATAGCTTACACAGGCCGAAATACGATGCTGAGGGCTTGAGACCAATCCTGATAGTCGTTCCAACCCCGAAACCACATATTGACCCTGTCACAGAAGTGGTTTCGGAGAAGCAATTCGTTCCAGCTCCGCCAGCTTGCAAGTCGCCCCGAAGTTGCCTGACAACAACCGGTGTCGGAGGGTTTGGTGCATGGGATCGTTAGGCAACGCGTCAAGTGTCCGTTGTATCTGGGCCGCGTCCCGTTTTGCCGAAAGCTGTTGGCTAACACAGCTACTTTGCGCCGCTTCCATGCCGCGCGATCGCTCCGATGGCTACTTGGTTTCCGGCCATCTCAAGTGGAACGTGAATACCCAGCAAGTCACGCGCCCGACAGCATCTCAGGTTCGGATTCCATATTGGACTCAGCATTGATGGGACCGACGGGTTTCGTTCGATGCTGTTCCAACACAGTCCGATTGACAGATGCAATCTGAAATGTCACCGGACCATCCTCGCCATGTTCAGGTCCACTCATCGTAGAATGCTGTCGTGGTCGGGTCCTTTGCCCTGGTGCGTGAGGTAGTCGTCTTCCTGTGTGCATCTTCCGGGTGTCGTGCAGGTTGTTCGCGACGCTTCAGTGGCCGTGAAGGTGTTCTGCGGCCAAACAGCATTCATGGACGACCACAACCAAATCACTCCCGGTGGTCGCAGGCGACCTTGGCGACAACGGGCATCAGGGTTGACTGTTCGAACCGTTGTTGAGAGGTTGCCAATAGCGCCTTCGCCATTGTCCGGGAACGTGTTGCCGCAAGCGCCTGACACATGGGCTCTTGCGGGTCCGGCACCTTCTTCTCCCACGCCTGATGTTAGGGGAGGCGGCAGGATGAATCAGAATACTCTCTCCGACCTCGTCGCACTTGGCGAGGGTTTCACGACCGAGTTCAAGCGCTCCGGTGCCAGTGGGCTTGGTCGTGAGATATGCGCCTTTGCCAACGCCACCGGTGGAATGATCCTGTTGGGTGTGGCCGATGACGGTGAGGTGTTGGGGATTGACAACCACAATCGTTTGAAATCCGAAGTCCAGTCCATTGCCCGTTCGGCCGAGCCACCCATCGCGGTAGAGATCGAGAGTACCGGGCAGGTGCTCTGTGTACGAGTACCGGTCCAGCAGGGCAAGCCCTACTCGTTCGGGGGCAAGTTCTTCATCCGCGAGGGCGCGAGCAGCCAGCAGATGTCGCGCGAGCAAATTCGGGAGTTCTTCTATCGGGAAGGCGTCATCCACTTCGATGAGACCACATGCCGGAAGTTCTCACTGGAGACGGACCTCGACGAGGCGAACTGGAATGTGTTTCGGCATCGGGCCAAGGTTCCGGAGACGATGGCTCCGGAGATGGCACTACGCAATCTGCACTTGATTGGCGAGGATGGACGGATGACGTATGCCGGTGCCTGGCTGCTGGCGCGGGACATCCGCAAGTTCAATGTGAGTGCCCATGTTTCCTGCGGCCTCTTCATGGGTACCGACAAGGTGCGCATCCTCGACCGGCGCGACTTCCATGGCGACGTGTACTCGATGATTGATGAAACGATGGGGTGGATCCTCTCCAAGATCAATGTCGAATACATCATCCAGGAGTTGCGTCGGGAGGAACGGCCGGAACTACCGGAGCAGGCGCTTCGCGAGGCAGTCGTAAACGCTTTGGCTCATCGTGACTACCGCTCTACTGCCAATGTGCAGGTCTACCTGTTTGCGGACCGGCTGGAGATTGTCAGCCCTGGCGGGTTGCCCGCTGGCATCACGGAAGCAGAACTGGGTACTCGGAGCGTGCCGCGCAATCCACTGCTGTTCGGGATGCTGCATCGAATGGACGCGGTGGAGCACATCGGGTCCGGCATTCGCCGCATCCGTGATCTTTGTCGGGAACACGGTGTGTCGGAGCCAGTGTTTGAGGCAACCGAACATTGGGTGGTTGTCACCTTCAAGCGGCCGAACGCTGGTGCCACCCACCAAGTCGGCACCAAGTCGGCACCAAGTCGGCACCAAGTCGGCACCAAGTCGGGAACAGTTCGAATTGCTCCGTTATTGCCTGCACGAGAAGACAATCATCGAATTGATGCAGGTGGCTGGTAGGCGAGACCGCACCAAATTCCGGAACCAGGTTCTCAAGCCCTTGATGGAAGCCGGGTGGCTGGAAATGACTATTCCGGACAAACCTCGCAGCAGCAAGCAGAAATACCGGGTTACAGCGAAGGGACAGGAACTGCTGATCGAGGAAACAGGAAGGGAAGAATGAACTTTTTTCGCTACCCCGCCGACTACCTCCAACGGCGGCTGGATTGGCAATCGGTCTGTGCCGCGGCCATTGAGGTATGACTATCAACACGGTTGCCGAATAGTTGCGTCCTTCCGGTCGGGACTGCTGGTGCGCTGTTGTACGAACACCGCCCGCGACTCCTACGGGACCATGCCTCCCGGTACTACACCGATCGGTTTGGGAATCAGTTCGGCATTGGTAGCTCCCCGCCCTCAGCCATCACGCGCTAGTTGACGCATCCTGTGTTCCAAGACTCCAAGCTAACAATCCCTTCTCGCACCGTGTGTTGGCAACATTGTTCTCGGCCAGCAAGACAAACTGCACCCCTGCACTTTCAGGTCATGCACGAAGCCCCGCGGGTTCTTGAGGTTGCGTTACAGGGGATACCAGATCACCGGAACGGTGTCCTTGCGCATCGGAGACGGATTCGGTACAAATGATTGTTTGCACCTCGTTCAATGTATCTTGGAAGTGGTAGATCCACTTCCACATACTCATTTATCCCAGTGTGACGCCATGGTTACGACTCGTTGATTGCCTTGAAGATGCCCGATTCCGTGGTTATTCGGAACGCTCCCTGAAGTTGGATTTCCCTGTCAAAGTAGGCATGCAGCTCAACAGCTTCCTCATCGGACAGATCCGTATAGGACATCACATATTCAACCAGCGGTGCTGCTTCGGTCACGACCAAGACACCTTTCCTGCGTTCAACCTCGACTTCGGCAAACCACTGTGCCAACTCTCCGGTACCATTGTCCAGGTTGAACTGGGCGACCGTTTGATCGCTGCGATCCGATGTTCCAATTCCCAGCTTTCTTGGCACTTTCCTGAGTTCGGCCATGTGGCACAGCCCAACTGTAGTTGCGTATAGGCGTCCTTCTGGCTGTAGTACCCGACGAATCTCCGAGAGTGTCCGGGCCAAGTCCGGGACGTGATACAGCATGTGGTTGGCGATGACAGCATCGAAGCTGTGCTTCCGATAGGGAAGCAACTGGGCATCAACCACCTCAAAGGTGAACTTCAAATCGGTGTGGAGCAGGCCCTGCTCCGCCTCGTGCACCATCCCCTGGGAAGCGTCGGACAGGGTGATGCGCCAGCCATGAGGTATCCGTCCCAGGTTCTGGCGCCACAACAATCCCGTGCCGCACCCGAGTTCAAGCACATTCCCGTTCTCTGGGATGTCGAAATGATCGAAGACCCAATGAAACCAGGGATATTCTTCCGTGCTGAAGCGAGTGTGCAGACCGGCCCTGGCACTTAGGTTGGACGAGTCCCGGTATTGCCGTTGGAGGTATTCCTGGTCTGATAGTGTGTCCATGAAACGGCAGTTTGACCCCGCGTGCAAGTTGCAGTCGGCGAATGGAAACTTTGTTGTCCACGGACGAACTGCAACTACCCGTGGCCTGAATTTCTACACAGCCGGGACGCCTTCCAGCTCGATTTCGCTCGCAAAGTGGCAGGCAACGAACTGTCCTGGTGAATCGGGCACGGGCTCCAAGGGCGGAAACTCTTCTTCGCATACCGGCTGGCGGTAGGGGCAGCGGGGGTGGAAGTGGCAGCCGGATGGGGCCGACAGGGGATCCGGCACCTCTCCGGTGAGAACCGGCTGCGTGCGCCGAAACCTGGGATGCGGTTTGGGCGATGCCGAGAGCAATGCCGCCGTGTAGGGATGCTGGGGAGCTTCAAACAGCTTGCGGGTTGGGCCGGTTTCGACCAGCCTGCCCACGTACATCACGGCCACCCGATCGGAGATGTGCTGCACCACCCCCAGGTCGTGGGACACGAACAGGTAGGTCAACCCGAACTCCGACTGCAAGTCGTTCAGTAGGTTCAGGATTTGAGCTTGCACGGAAACGTCCAGGGCGGATACCGGCTCGTCGCAGATGATCAGCTTCGGGTGCATGGCCAAGGCCCGGGCAATGCCGATGCGCTGGCGCTGGCCGCCGCTGAAGGCGTGCGGGTAGCGGACCTGGTATTCGGGCCGCAGGCCGACGGAGGACATCAGGTGGCCGACTTGGTCCTCCAGTTCCTTGCCGTCTGCCACATTGTTGACCTTGAGCGGCTCGCCGATGATGTCCCGCACGCGGTGGCGGGGATTGAGGGAGGAAAAGGGGTCCTGAAACACCAACTGGATGTGGCGCCGGGCAACCTTGAGTTCCTCCCGATTCAGCTTGGCCAGGTTTCGGGGCTGGTCCAAGTGGAAGATGACATCGCCGTCGGTGGGTTCCACCGCGCGGATTACGGACTTTGCAATCGTGGACTTGCCGCAACCGGACTCCCCGACCAGCCCGAACGTCTCGCCCGGCTGGATGGTGAACGACACATCGTCCACGGCCTTGACCGTGCCGGCCTTGCGCTTGAACAACCCCTGCGAGAGTGGGTAGTACTTCTTCAGGTTGCGTACTTCCAGCAGGGGAGCGCCGTCACTCACCGAACGCCTCCTCGGCCGACATGCCCACGTCGGGGTCGTACAGAACACAGGCCACCGTGTGGCCTTCCGCAACCTCAAGCGTGCGGGGCTTGTCCACGTCGCAGATGCCGGGCTGCATCATTTCGCAGCGCGGATGGAAGTGGCAGCCCTTGGGCAGGTTGAAGGGATCCGGCACGGTTCCCACAATCTGCTTGAGACGGTCCTGCTGCGCTTCGCCGATGTGCGGGATGGATTCCAGCAACGCGCGGGTATAGGGATGCCGCGGGTTGTCGAACAGGGACCAGACCGAGGCGTGTTCCACGACCTCGCCCAGATACATCACGACCACATCGTCCGCCATCTCGGCAATCACGCCCATGTCGTGGGTGATGAAGATGATGCTGGTGCCGGTGTCGCGCTGCAGGGTTCGCAGCAGGTCCAGGATCTGGGCCTGGATGGTCACGTCCAGGGCCGTGGTCGGTTCGTCGGCAATCAGGACCCGCGGGGCACAGGCCAGGGCCATGGCAATCATGGCCCGTTGCCGCATGCCGCCGGACAGTTCGAACGGGTAGGCATGGAGGCGCTTCTCCGGGTCGGGGATGCCAACCTGTCCCAGCAGCGAAACCACCCGTTCCTCGGCTTCCTTCGCAGTCATTTCCTCGTGATGAAGGATGGCCTCCCTAATCTGCCACCCGATCGTGTGCACTGGGGAGAAGGCCGTCATGGGCTCCTGGAAGATGATGGCAATCTCGCCGCCCCGCACATCCCGCAGGGCCTGGCTGCCGGGTTCCATCGCGGTCAGGTTGACCACCTCGCGATCCCGGTGCAGCAGGATTTCCCCGTCCTTGATCGAGCCCGTGGGCCCCACGATCTGCAGGATTGACTGGACCATCACGCTCTTGCCGCATCCGCTCTCGCCCACGACGCCCAAGGTCTTGCCCCGCTCCAGCGAGAGCGTGACTCCGTCCACCGCCTTGACGACGCCCTCGTCGGACTCGAAGTGGGTGACCAGGTTGCGGATCTCCAGGACCGGCTCCGTCACGGCTGTGTTGGCGGAGCTGTCAGGTGGCATAGGGATCCATGGCGTCGCGCAGGCCGTCCCCCAGGAAGTTGAACATCAGCACGGTGACGATCACGAACAGGCAGGGAATGAGCTTCCAGGGATGGAGTGCCAACGTGACCACGTTCTGGGCATTCTGTAGCAGGACGCCCCAGCTGACGGCCGGCGGCTGCATGCCCAGTCCCAGGAAGCTGAGTGCCGTCTCTCCGATGATCATGTTGGGCACCATCAGGGTCAGCGTCACGATCAGATGACTCATGAAGGACGGCAGTAGATGGATGGACATAATGCGCATCTCGCTGGAGCCCACGAGACGAGAAGAGGTCACGAAATCCTCCCCCCTGAGGGAGAGGAACTTGCCCCGCACCTGGCGGGCCAGCGGCGGCCAGGAGATCAGGGACAGGATGATCGTAATGGCGAAGTAGGTCTTCACCACCGACCATTCCCGCGGCAGGGCCACGGACAGGGCCATCCACAGCGGAATGGTCGGCAACGAAACGATGAAGTCGATCACCCGCATCGAAATCTGATCGGCAACGCTGCCGAAATAGCCGGCGATGCCGCCAATGAGGAGACCCAGCACAAAGCTGATCACCACGCCCACCAGACCCACCGTAAGGGAAATCCGGGCCCCGTACATGGTTCGCGTGAACAGATCGCGTCCGAGGCGGTCCGTACCAAAGAGGAAGACCGGGGCCCCGTCGGTGCCGAACAGGTGCCGGTCCGTGGGGAACAGGCCCCACATCTTGTATTCGAACTCGGGGTTGCGGTGCAGCAACCGGATAGGGTGAGGCTCACCTCCCTCCACGGGCGAGTACACGGTTAGGAAAGTCTCCATGTCCAGGGTCGGTTCAATGTCCAGGACATGGGGTCGGGTGAAGGCGCCGTCCTCGGTGCGGATGCGAATGCGGCTGGGCGGCGCGTCCAGGTAGCCGTCAAAGCGATGCAGCGTGGAATACGGGCTCACGAACTCGCAGAAGAGGGCGAGCAGGTACAACACGCCCAGGACTGCCAGGCCAATCATGGCGGCCCGGTGCTTGCGGAAGGCCCACCAGATCAGTTGCCACTGCGTGGCGCGGAAGAACTCCTCGCCGGAGCCCTCCACGGTCTCGTGGGTTACGGGTACGTCAAGCTCCGCGAGAGTCATTCTTCAACATTTCCGAAACGAATGCGGGGATCGATCCAGATTAGCAACAGGTCGGCAATCAGGTTGCCGAAGATTACAAGCAGGGACAGGATCAGTGTGATGCTGCCGGCCAGATACATGTCCTGGGACAACAAGGCATCGAACAACACCGGCCCGGTCGTTTGCAGATTCAAGACGATGGAGACCAGCACTTCGCCTGCCACGATGCCGGGTAGAATCCAGCCGATGGTGCTGATCACCGGGTTGATGGCAATCTTGACCGGATAGTAGAACAGTACCCTCATTTCAGGAATGCCCTTGGCCCGGGCCGTTACCACGTACTGCTTGCGCAACTCGTCCAACAGGTTGCCTCGCATGACCCTCATCAGTCCGGCCGTGCCGCTCAGGCCGATGAGCACAACGGGGAACCAGATGCGAGACATCAGGTCAAGAACCCGGGCGATGCTCCACGGGGCGTCGATGTACTCCGGCGAGAACAGGCCGCCCACACTCCAGTTGAACAGTGTGAACATACCCCACATCAGGATCAGAGCCAGCATGAACGGGGGAATTGAGACCCCGACAAAGCCCATGAAGGTGAAGAAGTAGTCGAAGAGGGAGTACTGGTTGGTGGCGGAGAAGATCCCGATCGGAATCGCCATCACGAAGACGAAGATGGTGGAGGTAAGGGAGACGGCGACGGTCAGCGGCACCCGTTCCGCCAGGATGTCCGCGACCGGCTTGTTCCAGCTGAAGGAGCGGCCCCAGTCGCCTTCCGTAACGATGTTGCGTATCCAGTAGAAGTACTGGTAGGTAATTGGGCGGTCCAGGCCGTACTGACGGCGCAGGGTGGTGGCCAATTCATCGGAGACCTCGATGCCGGAGGATTCGAGGTTGGCGATGTAGGTGCTCATAAAGTCGCCAGGCGGCAACTGAATGATCCAAAAGACCACGGCCGAGATTACGAACAGCATCGGGAACAGAAAAAGAACCCGGCGCGCAATGTAGGCAGTCAAGACGGATGGTCCCCTGAGAAGATGGCGCAGACCGGGGGCTCGCGAGCCCCCGGTCTGCGGTCAACAGATGTCTGCTACGGGCAGCGAACGAGACGGATTACTCGTCGATGTACCACTGCTCCATGCCGTACATGATCACGATGCCCATTTCCTCAACCTGGCCTACGGGCGTGTTCTTGATGCGCACGCTGGTGCTGGTTGGGTAATAGGACTCCTCCACCGGGTTGAAGGTCCAGTGGTTGTCTCGGATGTTCTGGTACAGCGCCTCGCGGGCGGCATCGCCCTCGGGTGTGCCGATGGGTGCCTGCAGGAACGCCGTGTGGAGGTCGTACAGTTCCAGCACTTCGGCCAGGGGCTCCTCGCCCACTTCACCGCCGGAGCCCATGTACTGTGCCCAAGCGCGACCCCAGAAGTTACTGGGCAGGTAGTCGTCCCAGCCGGCGGACGGCCAGATGTCCTCGTGGTTCCACAGGGTCATGCCCTGAGTTTCGTTGGCCAACCAACGTTCGCGGACCAGGCTCCACTCGCCGGCCTTGACCGAGGTATTGATGCCCACCGCTTTCCAGTGTTCGGCGATCATCTCGGTCATGGGCACGTGATCCTGCGACATGGGCGCCGGTTCAAAGATGATCTCGAACGGTTCGCCGTCCGGACCCAGGCGGAAGCCATCGTCGCCGCGTGCGTCGAGGCCCATCTCATCCAGCAAGGCGTTGGCCCCGTCCGGATCATAGACCGGGACGCTGGTTTCATAGGCAGGCTTGGCGAAGGCGCCCAGATAGAAGGTCTGGATGATCTCGTCATTGTTGATGGCAAGGTTCATCGCCTCGCGGAACCGGACATCCTGTGTGACCTGACGGTACACATCGTCCTCGTAGGTCAGGTTCAGCGTAAAGTTGATGGGCAGTCGGTGCATGCGCGGAATGAAGACGTTCAGGACGCCGTCGTTCTCGGCCTGCTTGAGCAGGGGCAGGTTCTGCAGGGAACTGCGCTCGCCCAGGTAGTCCAGCTCGCCCGAGAGGATCTTGAGAACGGTGGTCTCACGGTCCTGGACCAGAACCATCTGCACATGGTCAATGTAGGGCAGCTGATTGCCGGCTTCGTCCACCTTGAAGTAGTACGGGTTGCGGTCGAAGTTCCAAACGCCGTTGCCGAAGTCCACCATCTGCCAGGCGGTCAGGACCGGGTGGCCAAAGCCATCCTCGTTGATGACCCGCCACAGGTTGTTGGGCATCTGCTTGGCGTTGAAGAGGTTGTACCACTGGCCTTCCTCAATCGACTCGTCCTCCATCTTGGCGGCCAGCTCGTCCGCATCGGCGTAGTCCGCGTGGAACTGCTTCAGGTAGTGGGCAGGCTTCAGGAAGTCCTGGTAGCCGCGCCACTGGGCGATGGCCATCTGGGCCGGGAAACTGCCGTACTGGCCGTCGAAGGTGACCGTGAAGGTGTAGTCGTCCAGGATTTCGACCGAGGCCAGGCCCGCTGACGGTGAGGAGCCGGTGCGCAGGTAGTTGGGCGGAACGGCCGTGACCTCCTCGTTGGTGATCACATCATTCCACGTGAAGTCGACGTCCGCGGTGGTGACAGGTTCGCCGTCGGACCACTTCATGCCTTCCCGCAGGGACAACGTATAGACATTGTGTCCGTCGTTGGCCTCCCAGTCCTTGAGAACGTTGCCGTAAATCCCCATGTCGTAGTTGAAGGCGCCGGGCGCCCAGACCAGAGGCTCAACGGAACCGATGTAGATGTGCGGATCGCCGCCGGGTCCTTCCTGGGGCAGGCGCATCGTGCCGCCGTACTTGCCAATCTCCGTGTCGTAGCTGACCACCAGCATGCGGTTGGTGACCACGAACGGCTCGGTCGGCAGGCGTTCCTCAACGGGGGGCAGTGTTCCGGCCGCAACCATTTCGGCCAGCATCGGCGATTCGTTGTAGGCGCCGTCGGCCATGGGCTCTTCGGCAGCCGGTTCTTCGGCCATGGGGGCCTCTTCGGCCGGCATTTCCGCAGCCGGGCCGCAGGCCGCGAGGGCGAGGGCCAGCGTGCAGGCCAATACAGCCCAGCCTAGCCGGACCAGTTTGGAGCGATTTAACAACATGGGGCCTCCTCGGGTCCTGTTGTCGAGTTGGATTGAACGGCTTCGACGCAATGGAGCGATGTGGGGAGCCTCAAGTATACCCACATCGCCCAAACTCCTGACTCGTTGTGTCAAGGCCGGTTGGGACAAACCGTGTTCGGACCAAGGCGACACGGGCCCGTGGGCAACCACTCCTCACGATTGCCGAAGTTGCTGGGGGCCGGGAACGCCATCCGCGTTCCCGGGATCAATGGTGGTTTGTACGCTTGACTTCCGTGGCGACCGTGTCCAGTTCGCAGGTTCCGCCTTCGGCCCAGTAGCTGATCATGGCGTTGGCGGGCTGAGTCGGGTACATACGCCGCATGGCCCGCGGGCCGCCCGCACAGGCCTCGACGATGGAGACCGGCACTTCGCCCGTTACGCTGCCGGACGATTTACGATTGGTGGTATAGGTGCAGTCGCCCGGGGCAACTGAATGATCAATGGACCAGGGCCGCAACCACGAACAGCATCGGGAACAGAAAAAGAACCCGGCGCGCAATGTAGGCAGTCAAGACGGATGGTCCCCTGAGAAGATGGCGCAGACCGGGGGCTCGCGAGCCCCCGGTCTGCGGTCAACAGATGTCTGCTACGGGCAGCGAACGAGACGGATTACTCGTCGATGTACCACTGCTCCATGCCGTACATGATCACGATGCCCATTTCCTCAACCTGGCCTACGGGCGTGTTCTTGATGCGCACGGTGGTGCTGGTTGGGTAATAGGATTCTTCAACTGGGTTGAAGGTCCAGATGTTGTCTTTGATGTTTTTGTACAACTCAGCCAGGGCAGCGTCTCCTTCGGGAGTACCGATCGGCGCCTGCAGGAATGCCGTGTGACGTTCGTACAGTTCCTGCACCGCTGGAGGTGGCTCTTCGCCCTGTTCACCACCGGAAGTGTTGTACCGTCCCCACAGGAGTCCCCAACCTCTTTGAGGCAGGTAATCGTCCCAGCCCGCCGAGGGCCAGATATCTTCGTGGATCCACACAGTCGTACCCTGGGTCTCGTTGGCATTCATGCGCTCGCGGATCAGACTCCACTCACCAGCTTTGACCTGGGTATTGATACCCACTGCCTTCCAATGTTCGGCAATCATTTCGGTCATCGGAATATGGTCCTGAGAGAGTGGACCCGGTTCAAAAAGAATCTCGAACGGTTCTCCATCAAGACCCAGGCGGAAGCCATCATCACCGCGTGCGGAGAGCCCCATCTCATCGAGGAGGGCGTTGGCCTTGTCCGGGTCGTATTCCGGGATACTCGTTTCATAGGCAGGAACCGCGAAGGCACCGAGATAAAAGGTCTGGATGATCTCATCGTTGTTGATGGCGTAGGTCATCGCCTGCCGAAATCGCAAATCGTTAACGATCTCGCGATATTGCTCATCCTCATATGTGAGGTTCAGCGTAAAGTTGATAGGCAGCCGGTGCATGCGCGGAATGAAGACGTTCAGGATGCCGTCGTTCTCGGCCTGCTTGAGCAAGGGCAGGTTCTGCAGCGAACTGCGCTCGCCCAGATAGTCCAGCTCGCCCGAGAGGATCTTGAGAACGGTGGTCTCACGGTCCTGGACCAGAACCATCTGCACATGGTCAATGTAGGGCAGCTGATTGCCGGCTTCGTCCACCTTGAAGTAGTACGGGTTGCGGTCGAAGTTCCAAACGCCGTTGCCGAAGTCCACCATCTGCCAGGCGGTCAGGACCGGGTGGCCAAAGCCATCCTCGTTGATGACCCGCCACAGGTTGTTGGGCATCTGCTTGGCGTTGAAGAGGTTGTACCACTGGCCTTCCTCAATCGACTCGGCCTCCATCTTGGCCGCCAGTTCGTCCGCATCCGCGTAGTCCGCGTGGAACTGCTTCAGGTAGTGGGCGGGCTTCAGGAAGTCCTGATAACCGCGCCACTGGGCGATGGCCAACTGGGCCGGGAAACTGCCGTACTGGTCGTCGAAGGTGACGGTGAAGGTATGGTCGTCCAGGATTTCAACCGTGGCCAGGCCTGCTGACGATGAGGAACCGGTGCGCAGGTAGTTTGACGGTGCTGGCGTGACCTCCTCGTTGGTGATCACGTCATTCCACGTGAAGTCGACGTCCGCAGTGGTGACAGGTTCGCCGTCGGACCACTTCATGCCTTCCCGCAGGGACAACGTATAGACATTGTGTCCGTCGTTGGCCTCCCAGTCCTTGAGGACATTGCCGTAGATCCCCATGTCGTAGTTGAAGGCGCCGGGTGCCCAGACCAGAGGCTCAACGGAACCGATGTAGAAGTGCGGATCGCCGCCGGGCCCGTCCTGGGGCAGGCGCATCGTACCGCCGTACTTGCCGATCTCCGTGTCGTAGCTGACCACCAGCATGCGGTTGGTGACCACGAACGGCTCGTTCGGCAGGCGTTCCTCCACAGGGGGAAGTGTTCCGGCTGCCACCATTTCGGCCAGCATCGGTGATTCGTTGTAGGCACCGTCGGCCATCGGCTCTTCGGCTGCAGGTTCTTCGGCCATGGGGGCCTCTTCGGCCGGCATTTCCGCAGGACCACAGGCCGCGAGGGCGAGGGCCAGCGTGCAGGCCAATACAGCCCAGCCCAGCCGGGCCAGCTTGGAGCGATTCACAAACATGAAACCTCCTCGGCTTTTGTTGCCGATTTGGATTGAATGGCTTCGACGTAATGGAGCGATGTAGGGGAACCTTAAGTGTACCCCCCCCCGGATTTGTCTTGGCAAGGCCGGTTGGAACAAGCTGCGTCCGAACCAAGCCGGCGCGGGCCCGTGGGCAACCAATCCCTACCGTTGCCGGAACCGGTGGAAGGCCGTCAACACCATCCGAGGTCCCGGGATCAATGGTGGTTTGTGCGCTTGACTTCCGTGGCGGCCGTGTCCAATTCGCAGGTTCCGCCTTCGGCCCAGTAGCTGATCATGTCGCTGTCGGTCCGGGTCGGATACATGCGGCGCATGGCCTGCGTGCCGCCGGCGAAGGCCTCGACTATTGAGTTGTCGGCAAGGACGCGCAGGAGCATGCCGCCATCTTCCTGCAACTGAGCGGCCTGATAGTCGGGCAGGGGGGCCGTCTCCACGGTCCGCCGGCCCAGGGTTTCGCTGGAGCGCGTGGTGTCGATGAAGAGCACCTGTTCCCGGAGGTCCACGCCAACCACGGTTTGTTCCTCGCCTCCCGGCGAACGGCAGACGGTCACGCCGAAGCGGTGGGCATCCTTGGGCATGAACCAGGCGCAGATGTCGATTTGACGGTTGTGAAGGCCGTCCACGAGCACATCGGAACCATTCTCCAGAGTCAGCCGACGGTTGTCGCCGCCGTAGGTGATGTCCTGCAGTTCCTCGATTGGCTGCAGGTGGATGCGTCCCTTGTCCATGACCATGACGGAGGGGAAGGTGAAGGTTCCCGACCAGCCGCTGGCCGACTGCTCGGTCTCCCGGTCGCGCTCGTCGCGGGCCCAGGCCCACATGATGCGGCGGCCCTTGTCGTCCAACAGACTCTCAGGGGCAAACCAGCCGTTGTCCACCCAGCTCATTTGCTCGTGGTACTCCGGATGGAACTGCTCGTTGCGCCAGTCTCCGATGTAGTAGCGGCATCCAAGCTCGTGGCTGATGCAGAGCATCACCCACTTGTCGCCCATGGGAAAGAAGTCCGGACAGGAGATGTCCTCGTGCAGGTCCACTCCTTCCAAGGGGTGGGCCAGGAAGTCGCCCACATGGTCCCAGGTCGAGTGCAGGTTGCGGGTCTTGAACACCGATGCCGTGTGGCCGCCGAAGATTCCGTAGTAGGTGCCGTCCGTATCCATCCAGCCGTGCGGATCCCAGGACGACCAGCCTTGGCTGCCGGTGCGGCGGCCGCTTTCGTCCTGGACGGGCACAATCGGATTGGCGGGCGACTTGCGCACCTGCTCCAGCCAGTGGTCGCTGGCCGTGGCGATGCTGTTGCCCTGTTGGGTGCCGTGGTACAGGAAGACGGCTTCGCCTTCGCCGTGGAAGCAGTTGCCGCTGAAGATGCCGGTTTCGGGACTGTCGTCCGTGGGGGTCAGCCACGGCAGGTGGTGTTTCCAGTGGAGCCAGTCGTGGGATGAGACATGGCCCCAGCAGTGCTCGCCGTGCCGCTGGTAGATGTAGCCGAGGTGCACGTTGCCCTGCCAGAAAATCGCGCCGTTGGGGTCGGCCGGATGGGCCAGGCCCTCGGGCACCACAAAGTGATAACCGGGTCGATGGGGATCGCGGAGCAGGTGTTCGCGCACGTCGCGCGCAGTCTCAATGTCTGCCTGGGTGATTTGGTAGGGCACTGGGCCTCCGATGGCTTCGAATCCGGTATCAAGCACGGTGGATACCGTCGGGAGCCATTATAGGAGCGCGAGTCTCCGGGTCCGGCCTCCGGACTCAAGGCACTCCCAAGCCCTGTGCTCCACGATTACTTTCCATTCACAGTGTGAATGATTATCATTCATGTCATGAATGACTTTCCGCACCCTCGCCTTGCCTTGTCCAGCCTCCGCGAGAGGCTGGACGCCATGCCGGCCGTCGTGGTTACGGGTGCCCGGCAGGCGGGCAAGAGCACGCTTGTCCGCGACTTGGCGGGAGGACGACGCCGGTATTGGAATCTTGACGATTGGGAAGTCCTTGACTTGGCACGAAGTTCGCCCGACGTACTTGTGCA
Source organism: Caldilineaceae bacterium (assembly GCA_026705565.1). Taxonomy (GTDB): domain Bacteria; phylum Chloroflexota; class Anaerolineae; order Caldilineales; family Caldilineaceae; genus Bin34. The sequence continues at coordinate 24,903 of JAPPAJ010000281.1, forward strand.
AGGTCCTGAACCCGTCACTATCGACGAGATTCAACGGGAGCCGGCCCTGCTCGTCGCCGTCAAGCGCGAAATCGATCGGCGCAGGGAGCCGGGGCGGTTCCTGTTGACCGGGTCGTCCGATCTGCTCATGATGCGCAATGTATCCGAGTCGCTGGCCGGACGCTCCAGTTACATGACCCTGTGGCCGATGACCCGTCGGGAAACGTTGGCGACGGGTTCCTGTGGGATTTGGGACCACCTGCTCCAGAACCGCGATGCGGACTGGGAGGATGTGTTCGCCGGGAATTCTGTTCCTCGGGACGACTGGCGGTCACTGGCTGTGCAGGGCGGGTTTCCGACACCCTCAATCCACATGCAGATGGCCCGGGAACGCGAAATTTGGTTTGAAGGTTACGTGCGCACCTATGTGGAACGGGATCTGCGGGAACTCTCCGTGATCACCGGGCTCCCCGACTTTCGACGGCTAATGCGGGCGGTCTGCCTGCGGATTGGCCAGTTGGTCAACCAGACCAAGCTGGGACGCGATGTGGGCCTCACACAGCCCACGGTGCACCGGTGGCTGAACCTGCTGGAAACTTCCTACCTGTTGGTCAGGGTGCCCGCCTACGCAGCGAATCGGACCAAGCGGCTTATCAAGTCGCCGAAGTTCTACTGGAGCGACACCGGCTTGGCCATGCACATCGCGCAGGAACCTGAACCTCGCGGTGCACATCTGGAGAACCTGGTGTTGAGCGACTTGTTGGCATGGCGGGACATACGGCTGGACCGCGCCGGGATCTTCCATTGGCGGACCATCGGCGGCGAAGAGGTCGACTTCGTTGTCGAAACGGCAGACGGTCTGCTGCCAATCGAAGTGAAGGCAACGGCGCGGCCGCGCTTGGGCGATGCATCGAATCTTCGTTTGTTCAGGCAGGAATACGGGGAACAGGCCCGTTCCGGCCTGTTGCTGCATACGGGCGAGGAGGTGGGTTGGATCACGCCCGAAGTTCTGGTGGTGCCGTGGTGGCGGGTCCTGTGATCCGGGACAGCCGCAGAGCGTTCGGCGATGCTGCGGCAACCAACAAGTTGCCGGTGGGCAATCTGGCACCGGCGACAAAGTTGCTTTGGGGGTGACGCGGACCGCTGTCGGTCACTCGGTTCACCCACTGTTCTCGCTCAATCGCCCAGACACGTACTTGTGGACGATGCTCGACAGCAGCGTCTGGAAGGGGATCCCTTCTTCCCGCGCTCGCGCGTGTATGAGCATGTAATCGCGTTCGGTGACGCGCAGATTGATCCGTCTGGTCTTTTTGAAAGTGCTGTGAGCTGCCTCCCGGGCATCCTCCATCTCCCGGTCGGCATCGGGTACCGGGTGTAACTCGCCCCTCTCGAAGCGGTCCAGAATGTCCCGCTCTTCTGCGTCCATGTCGTGGTTCGTCACGGCTGCCTCCTACTGTATTCTCTCGCGGCCTGGCGGCTGGGAATGAACGTCTTCAGAAATCGGGTGCCATTTGGCTTTATCACGAACGGGACCAGGTGAACGTAAGCTTGGATGGCAACCACGTAGATGTATTGTCCGGGATAGCGCTCCTGGTTCGGGTGAACCAACACATCCAACAAAGCTCCCTACTCTATGGCGGATACCACTGTCTCGAAGGAGACATCCCGCTGCTCGATGAGTTGCTGGTTCTTCTCCATGCTCCAGTCGAAGGCGTTGCTCATGGACACATTACTCGCTGAATGTGTGCGTGTTGTCAACACTGCTCTGCTGTCGGATTGCGCCCAACACCTCCACGAACGCCCTTGGCTCCATCCCCGGAATGTCCGTCCGAACATCCTCGGGCGAGTGGACCACGGTCTGGCACCCTACGGCGCGGCCGGTTCACGCCTGCAGAGAAGAACGCCTACTTCCGCTGAAAGTAGCAGAGACACCGTAGGGTACAGGCGTGGTACTCGGCCGTGCGCCGCGGCGGCGGTTCGGACAACGCAAATATAGCGGTACCCGCATCCCGTATGACAGGGAATGGCTTGGGAGAGCCTTGACCTCGTGATGCAGTTCATCCGACCTGGCGGTGCACGGTTGGGACGGTGCCCCCTTTACCCCACTTGGATGCAGCCGAACATTGCAAAAATTCGATCGAAAGTTCAAGTGCCGTGGTATGCTGGCGCGCATCGGTGGGTCTCGTTGATGGTTCCAATGCATCATGAACGACGTGGTAGAGGCCAAGATAGGCGGCTTCATCAGGGAAAAGCTGACGGAGCGCTTCAAGGACGACTTTGTGTTCGAGCCCATCCTGGTCCGCGAGGAAGTTGACGAGTACGGGGATCCTTATCTCCACACGTACATCGTGTACGACGGTGATGACAGCAAGTGGGATACGCGCTGGAGGCTGTCCTTGACCCGGTTCGTCTGGCCGCTGTCAATCGAGCTCGGATATGACAATGTTCCGATGCAGTCGTACATCGAGAAGTCTGACTGGCTTGAAAACCCCCATACGTTGCAGGAACACTGGTAGTGTTTCCCGATGATTTGCTGAACATGGCCGAGGGACTGGCCACGGGCGCGGTCTCCCACAGGCGCGGCAGGCCTCGACGATCAGATCTCAGCCGGGCTGTCAGTTCAATCTACTATGCGCTGTTCCACACTCTGGCTGCGTATGGATCCGATTTGCTTGTCGGTCGTACCAAGGACCTCCGAAGCGAACCCGCGTGGCGACAGGCCTATCGGGCCTTGGAACACGGAAAAGCGCGCAACCAGTGTCGACGCAAGGAGTACATTGCCAAGTTTCCCGGCGCGGTGGAAGATTTCGCCACCTTGTTTGTCCACATGCAACGGTTGCGCCACTTGGCCGATTACGACCCGGACACCTCGTTTTCCCGTTCGGAGGTGCTTCAATGGTTGGACGACAGCCGGGATGCCCTTCACGACCTTAGTCGAGTTCCGCATAAGGATCTCCGCGCGTTTGCAGTATATTTGCTGCTTCCGATGAGGGAACGGGTCGCGGTACCAAGTCCGGCACTTCGCAGCCGGAGCGGCTTGACTTAATCCGGATTCTGAAGGGTTGTGTAGCTGCTCCGCGTTTGAGGGTGGTTTCAGGCTGTCGAAACGCTTGGCGACTGTATCCGCTGATCTGCATCCGGACTTCAGTCATCCGGCACTTTGTTCGTCGGCAGCACGGGCCAACGGCAGCGCGGCGAACACCAATGCCGCTGCAACGAACAGCGACCCGATGTAGTAGATGGTTGCTGCAAAGCCCAACGTCTCGTAAAGGGCTCCGGCAATGATTGGCGAGAGCACCGCCATCAGGAAGGCGACGCAGGCCACAATGCCCAGACCTGTCGAAGCCACTTCACTGCCAACCACATCAAAGACGGCTGCGGTCAGGATGGGCTGATCGGGGTAGAGAAACAATCCCAACAGCGCGATCATGATGGTCAGCGGCATCCCGGTATCGAAGATGGTCAGGGCGAGGGCCACCAGGCAGGACCACAACAATCCGGGGACCAGTACATTCTTGCGGCCCAGCCGATCCGACAGGAGGCCGGCCACCGGTTTGGCGAACAATCCGACCGCAATCAACAAGCCCACATGAAAACCGCGCCCCGCCGTGCCCATCTGCAGTTCGTTGCCAAGGTACAGGGGCAGGATCGTGACCAGCGCCACCAGCGCCATCGCGCGAAAACCCCGTACGACGGTCAATCCCCAAAGCGCAGGGGTTCGCAGAAGGCGCTTGGTGGCCTCCACGCGCTGTGAGACCGCCACCGTTGGCTGTTCCTTGGTCACCCCGATATTACGAAAGGTCCAGACAGCCGCTGCTGCCAGGAAAAAGGGAATCACCGCGTAGGCGCTAATCAATTCCCGCCAGCCGAGGAACACCAGCAATGCTCCTGTGACCACGGGGCCGGCCACGTCGCCAACGCTGCCCCCAACACCGTGTGCGGCCAGCACCGCACCCCGCCGGTGCGGAAAATGGTGGGACAGCGAAGCCGATGCCGGCAGATGCCAAATGGAGTGGGAGACTGCCACCACCGCCATGCCGACCAGCAACAGCGGATACACCGGGGATACGCCTATGACCAGGCAACCCACCGCAGCGATGCCCAGGCATGCAGCCAAGAGCTGTCCCCAGTACCGCCTGAGAATGTCAACCACCACGCCTCCAGGCAGGGCAACCAGACCGGAAGCCAGTTCCCGGGCCGACAGGATGCCTCCAACCCCCACGGAGTTGAGTTGAAACGCCGTCTGGATTTCCGGCAACGCCACCACGAAGCTCTGAACAATCCAGTGGAACACGGTATGCCCGGTTGCCAGTCCGGGGACGATGAGCCGACCGCGGGGCGCTGATTCCTGTTTCTCAGGAGAAGATTCCATTGCGCGATGTTCCATCTATGAGCCGATCCGCTATTGTCCTTCATGACAATGCCGACTCTGGAATCCCACCCGTACGCTATACCTTGCTGTCCAAGCGGAGAAGCTGCTGGTCGAAGGTAGGGAGGCCATCTGTGTGGTTTGCTGGTTCTGGGCACCCCATCACAAGAAATTGTGGTATCTGTACCCGTCGCCTCTGCTGTCCGGCGCACCGTAAAGATGACCATGCCTGCGGCTTCCCAACCCGAACTACACTGCGATGATGTCCACTGAAGGCTTCAAACCCATTCCGCAGGTCGCCGGTTATCCGGTGATTGGCACACTTGAGCCGAAGCGGTACGACCTTCTGACGCTTGTTCGCAGGCAGTACGCCCGTTTGGGACCGGTTTTCCGCATCAGTTCGTTCAACCGGACCTCGGTCGTGCTTGCCGGGCCGGAGGCCAACCGGTTGATGCGGACCGAAGGGCATCGCTTGTTCACGTCCGTTCCGGCCTGGATCGAGTTGAATCGGGCCTTCGGCGGTGACAATCCCGTCCTGTTGTCGATGGACCCGCCGGACCACGGCAAGATCCGCTCTGCGTTGAAACCCGGATACGCCGGCTCGGCCCTGTATCCCCGCATGAAGCAGCTTCTCGATAGTCAGTTGCGCCTCATTCAGGCTTGGCCGATGGACACGCCCATCAGCGCCTTTCCCCACATGAAGCGGCTCGTCTGTCTTCTGCTTGGCTATTTGGCGACCAATGAGGATCCCGGCGAAGTGTTGGATGACATCATCTTTCTCTTTGAGGCGGTGATCAAGATCCACGTGCTGCGCACTTGGCCCGGGTTCGCAAAACACCTGCCCAACTACCTCCGCTCGCGGCGCAGGGTGTTGGCGATGACCAAGCGCATCTGGGAAGAACGGTATGCAGAGGACATGCTCAATGAAGCCGGAGATTTCGTCGCACTCGTGCGTTCCGCCCAGGCGGAGTTCCCGGAGCTGTTGACGGACAACGACGCCCGCGCTTCCATCATGGGGCCTTTCATCGCAGGCATCGACACGGTCGCTGCCGGGATTTCCTTTCTGCTCTACAACGTGCTCAGCCGTCCTTGGTTGCAGGAGGCGGTCGTGGCCGAGGCCGACGCGGCGATGGCCGACGGTCTCCCAACGCGGCAGTCACTGCGACGAATGGACGTGACCCGCCGGGCGGCCATGGAGACGTTGCGCATGTTTCCGCCCACGCCGGTTCAGCCGCGCGTGGCGAAGTGCGATTTCGAGTTCCTGGGCCACCGCATTGAGGAAGGGGAGCGGCTCATCATCGCCCAGTGCATGACGCACTACCTGCCTGAATTCTTCCCCGATCCCGAACGTTTCGACATTGACCGCTTCACTTCGGAACGACGGGAACATGCCCAGGCGGACGCCTACGCGCCCTACGGGCTTGGTGCTCACACTTGCCTGGGCGCCTCCACCGCCGATCTGCTGTTCCTCATTGTCTCGGCGGCGCTCTTCCATCACTGGCAGGTCGAAATGGATCCGGCCGGCTACAACCTCAAGGTGGCCATGCTGCCCCTGCCGGCCCCGGACGACCGGTTTCGGATGCGCCTGACGAAGGTGCGTCGCACACCAGCAGTATGAGCGGAGCCGTTCTGGAGTTCACACCGGCATGGAGCATGCAGGGCCGATGACGAAACTCCGACTGGCCGTGCACATTGGGTGATACGATGGTCTGGAAGGTGAAGCATGCTGGAGGAATAGCAAGGGCATGGCTGACGAGATTCAGGAGAAGCTCGGAGGATTCGTCCGAGAGAAGCTGGAGGAGCGCTTCCGAGACGCTTTCATATTCGACCCCATTCTCGTACGCGAGGAAGTTGACGAGTACGGGGATTCCTATCTGCACACCTACATCGTCTATGACGGAGATCGCCGCAAATGGGATCCATCGTGGATGGCAGGTTTGACCGAACGCATCTTGCCTGTTTCGATCGAACTTGGATTTCCGAGCATCCCGATGCAGTCATACATTGAAAAGTCTGACTGGCTGGAGCATCCCCATACCTGGCAAGAGAATTGGTAGTGTCGCCTGAGGATTTGCTCAATATGGCCGAAGGGTTGGCTACAGGCGCGGTCTCCCACAGGCGAGGAAGGCCACGACGGGCAGACCTGAACCGGGCAGTCAGTTCAATCTACTACGCTCTGTTTCACTGTTTGGCTGCCTGTGGGGCCGACCTGCTTGTGGGCCGTACCAAGGGTTCCCGCAATGAGACTGCTTGGCGGCAAACCTATCGGGCCTTGGAGCACGGGAGGTTGCGGCAGCGATGTTCCCATACCGGAAACATCGCAGAGTTCCCTTATGAAGTCAGAAATTTCGCTTTCTTGATTGTCCAGATGCAACGAGCGCGCCATCTGGCTGACTACGATCCCGACACCTCGTTTTCCCGTTCCAGTGCACTGGACTGGGTGGATGTCTGCCGGGATACCATCGCGGATTTCAACCGTGTGGACGTTCAGGATCGCCGGGCCTTTGCCGTCTATGTGCTCCTTCCGATGAGGAAGGCGTGATCGAGTCTGGGTTTGGTCCCCCAGCTGCGGGGGCCGGTTCTCCCTGACAGCAGTTTGGCTCCGACATGGCGTAGCGCGTCCGGTGGGTTGGTTGGACACTGTTGAGGTCGAAGCGTCGGTTCGGTTCGTCCTAACCTCAAGACATGCTGCCCCAAAGGTTGCTGCCGGACTGGACATGTTCCTGATCGGCCAGATCCGGGCCACATCTGTGGAAGACTCTCTACATTAGTGGCACAACCTCACCATGAGGCCGACCGATAGTCATGGAGCAACATAACGTGCGATTTACAACTGTTCTAAGTCTGATTCTGGCGACGTGGATACTCTCGGCCTGCTACCTGCCGGAGACCATGACCTCCGCGGGATGCACGCCGGACAACGTTCTGGACTGTTTGGTCGAGCTGCAGGAAGGTGGCACGTCGGAATCCGAAGTGGAGACGGTCAATGATGTGGAATGGCCGTTGCCATCTGCCGAGTTTCTGGAGGCCTTTGATCCCGCCGCACCATTCCCCCTCGACCCTGTGGTCATGACCGGACGGTTGGACAATGGCCTGACTTGGTACATCGCACCGAACGACGATCCGCCGGACCGCGCCCGCATTGCATTGGCGGTAGGTGTGGGCTCGCTCCACGAGGATGACGATCAACTGGGTGTTGCGCACTTCCTGGAGCACATGCTGTTCAACGGCACCGAGAACTTCACCCAGGAAGAGATGCGCCGCTTCTTCGAAGCCAACGGCATGACGATGGGGCCCCACGTCAACGCCGGCACGAGCTTTGAGCGTACGACCTATTATCTGGACATCGACACGTCCAACCAGGAACTGATGGACAACGCGTTCGTGATCCTGGGCGACTGGGCCATGCGCGGCCTGCTGGAACAAGAGGAGATTGACAAGGAAAAGGGCGTCGTTGAAGAGGAGTGGCGGTTGGCCACGGAGAATGCGAGCGGTCGCATTCAGAAACGAATCTTCGAGGTGGTGCTTGCCGGTTCGCGCTATGCCGACCGCGATGTGATCGGCGACATGGACATCATCAACGGATTGACTTCCGAAACCGTCAGGCGATTCTACGAGGACTGGTACCGGCCTGATCTGATGACGGTCGTGGTGACGGGAAGTGTGGATCCGGAATGGGTTGAGGCCCGTATTAGGGAACAGTTCGGTGACATGCGCATGCCACAGGAACCGCGGCCCTCACCAGAATCGGCCATCATGCCCATGGAAGGCATGACCGTCGCGCCCTTCAGCGATCCGGAGTTTCCCTTTGTGTCGGCGCAAGTGTTTCAACTGGTGGAGACGGAGCCGTTCGAAACGTTGGGCGATGCCAGGCGTCGGTTTGTCGAGGGTTTGGCCCAGGCCATGTTGAACGAGCGGCTTGATCGCATCAGCCGTGAACCCGATTCGGCGTTTCAGTACGCCGGTTTGAGTTCCGGCGAACTCGGCATCGGCGGTGTCTCCCTGGCAAGCCTCTATGTCCAGCTGGCCGAAGACAAGGCTCTACCCGGGTTTGAAGCGGCCCTCACCAATTTGAGACAGGCCATGGAACACGGCTTTACGGATGGTGAACTGCATCGGGCCAAACTCAATCTCCTGGAGGCCTATGCCAGCGACTTCGAGGCCTTGGAGACGCGGCGCAACCGGGAAATCCAGGGAGGGATCCTCGGCCTGGTCCAATACGGGGATCCGTTCAGCGGCATAGCGTTCGAATACGACCTGGCGAAACACTACGTCCCGACGATCACGCTTGCCGATGTGGATGCCTACATAGCCAACGCGCTGGACGTCAACCGCAGCCTCATCTTGTGGGTAGGGCCCGACAAGGACGATTTTCAACTTCCGGACGAGGCCGCGGTACTGGCCGCGGTGGAGGCGGTTGGCGATATGGCAATCGCGGCCTATGAGGATGACAGCCTGGCTGCCGGTACAGTGCTGATGGATATCCTGCCCGAGCCTGTGGCCTGGGTGACGGAGAGCTACGACGAACGGACGGATGTCACAGTACTGACTTGGGCCAACGGAGCCACCGCACTCCTGAAGCCGACAGACTTGACCGAAAACGAAGTGTTGCTGGATCTGTCCAGTCCGGGTGGCCTGTCCTTGATTGAGGACGCGGACTACTTTGCGGCCCAGCTGGTGACCACGACCGCCAATGAAAGCGGTGCCGGCCCGTTTGACTACGACGATTTGGAGCAGCTGTTGGCCGGGCAGACCGTCCGGGTGTGGACTTCCCTGGGAGGCCTGTCCGAAGGGTACGGCGCCAGTGCGGATACGGACGACATCGAAACCCTGTTCCAACTCATGTATTTGTCGGTCCTGCATCCCCGATTTGACGAGGACGCGTTCCGGAACGCCGTCGACGATCAACGCGTTTACCTGGAAAATCTTCATCTGGATCCGCTGTACCATCTGATCGAGTTGGTTGACAGGGTGTTGTACGACAACTCGACGCGGGAACGTTTCATGCAGGTGGCAGACCTTGACGCCATCGAGTTTGCGGACGCCGCGAGCATCCACGAGGCCCGTTTCGGGACACTTGACAATCCGGTGGTCGTGATGGCCGGCGACTTCGAGCTGGAAGCGGCCAAGGGGTTGCTGAACACCTACATAGGCTCGCTTCCGACCGGTGAGGAGGAAGCCTGGGCGGACAGGACCGTGGATATCCGACAAGGTCCGTACATGGAAAGCATTCGCCATGGGATCGCGTCCCAGGTGTTTGTGTACCAGGTACACGTGGACCGCGACCTGGAAGAGTTCAGCGATGCGGACCTGGCAGCCGTGGGCGCCCTGTCCAAGATTCTGGACTCCCGGTACACCGATGAGCTTCGGGAGCAAATGGGGGGCACTTACGGAGTCAGCGCCTCAGTCTCAGCCCGCAACCGGCCGGGACCCAGCGGGAGTTTCTCGGTATTCTTCGGTACCAATGAAGAAGACTTTGAAGCGATGCGCGATGCTTCAAAGGCGATCATGAACGACATCCTCGATGCCGGGGTAACCCAGGAGGAGGTGGACGCTGCGAAGGCCCAGCTCACCCGCGACCTCGAGAACCGCCAGACTCGCAATTGGTACTGGATCGGCGAGTTGGAACGCGAGTTCCTTTACGGGGACAGGGACCTGGCGTTGGTCGACCGGCGCCAGGAACGCATTGATGCCATTACTGCAGAGCAGATTGCGGCCATGGCGGAACTGCTTCTGAAGCCGGATGGACTGGTGGAGCTGATCCAGTTGCCGGAAGCCAGCGGAGAGTGACCGACGTCAAAATATGGGGGGGGGCTGTTGGCGCGGTGGTGAACAGCGGGCGGCCTCGGAGCGGCAGCCGGGTTCTCTCGGTTCCAGCCCTGTGGATGCCGGCCCCCCTCTCATGCACACTGCCAACCATCCTCCAGCACTAGAATCGGTATCCGTGCCGACCATTGCCTACCTCCGACACACGTTTTTTCCGGTATCGTTGTGAACTTGCAAGCTCCCAACTCATCGGATGTGACCGTCTCTGCGGCAGCCCCTGCCGCCAGCCACCACCCGGCTTGGTTGCGGGCCTTCTGGCACTATGATCCGGACTACGCTTATGCGCCAGAGACCTACGAGTACGGGCCCTATGGCACGACCGATCCCTGCTACATCGAGGATGGGGTGCGCCTGAGTCCCAATGCGTACCATGACGAGTTTCTTACCGTCTCCAAGTCCAATGTGCTGCGTTTCCTGGGATTGACTGGACAGAACTTGCCCGTCACCCGAGAGGTATCTGTATGGAATCTGCCGGATCTCCCGCTCGTCCGGCAGTCCCGTCAACGGCTGGAGCCCGACCTGGGAGTTTGGCCTGCGGGGACCCGGGTGCGTCAGGAATCCATGTTGCAATGGGAAAAAGTGGGCTTGCCCCGGCTGGTGGTGGAGTGCCTGTCGCGGTCTACGACGCACAACGACCTGGTCACCAAACCCGATCTGTACCGCGATCTGGGGGTGGAGGAGTACTGGATCTGCCAGGCTCATCCCATGCAGGCGCACACCGTGTATCAGCGGGATGACCGGGGACGGTGGCAGGCGCGGCCTGTGCCCGGCGAACAAGGCTTGTATTCCCCTGTTCTGGGCACTCGGGTGCGCGTTCACGAGGAGGACGGTTTCCAGTGCCAGGACCGGGCGACTGGGTGGTGGATTGAGGCCGATGCCAGCTTCTACAACGAAGGGTACGACCAAGGGCAATACCGGGGACGGCAACAGTCTCTCCTCGACCTTGCCGAAGTTCTGTGTACCGCGCAGGAACTGGCAATCCTTAGAGCGGAGTTGAAGGCTGTCGATCCGCAGGTCTGGCCGAGCATCAAGGACTTGTATGGGCGGTATCGCCCCCATGGCGAGGGATCACGCTGACCGATGGTCCGACCGAATCGATTCCTTGGGAGAGCTTGCGGCGCTGGCCAGCACCGCAAGTGCCAGGCGCAAATGTTTATTTTCAAGAAGATTCAAGAAGCTCGATAATGATTGTTCGCATTTTTGGAATGTTTAACAACTGCTGTGCTAAAAATGTTTGATTGATCTGAGCATCAGCTAATCGTTCACTAACAATAGTATCAAATTCGAATCCCATCAGAGCGCAAAACTCCCTGCCAGTCCAAACTTGATCAATTGTGACCGCACCTTTGAAGCCTTCTACGATTGCTTGCTTATCCTCTTGGTTGAAACTGCAAACTCGGATGCTAGTTGCGTAGGCTAGAGTGGAACCAACATTGACACTGAAACTGGTTAGTGTACTTATTTCTCCCGACGCCTTCTTGGTATCGAAAGTATCGCCGTCTTTCAACTCCAAGACATAACAGTGCGGTGTTGTGTGTGTGCGTTGAAATATAAGGTAATCAGGTTCTGCTGCAGGAAAATTGATTCGTTTCGATTTTTTTATCTTCTTCTTGTCAGCGATAAACACTCCTTCGCCGCTGTACTGTAAGAATTTGTCCAAATCGGTTATTGCCGTACCATTGGCTTCAGCTTCGCGTTGGATGATGTGTTCCAATTCGGTGCCGGCCCTTATGCTAGTGGCATGAACTCTAGATATAAGCGCGCCTATGTCCGGGTCAGCAAAAATTCGAGCATATCCGCCATCGCGACGTCCAGGTTTCGCTTGATCTATTCTAGACATATAAATCACACCCCAGAAACTGCCGGTCAATGGATAAGGCAGCGGTCATTACTGAATAACTTCCGGCTGCTGGATCGAGAACAATGTCACCTGGGTCAGTGACGGCTTGTATTAATTCAGCTTGTAACTTGATTGGCTTTGGATGGACACCTCTCTGCCGATCGACTGTCTCAGTCCACACATCCGGAATGTCGTGCTTTTGCCAGACACCTTTTGCCCGTATTGGATGTCGTTGCAAAATTACGAGATATTCGCTATACCGCCGGGTACGGTAGCCCATCCCCATTCGATCTTTGTTCCAAGTCACCAAATCCACCACACTCACGTCTAATCCATCCAACCATGGTTGGATGCCGGAGCACAGATGATATTTGTCAGTCCATAAGAATATATGGCCCGAATGAGTAATTGACTTGGTGATTGCTTGTAGGAATGCTGTTATCGTGGCATCGTCCATCTGTGGTAGTTGACAGCGTTGTCGGCCACGTGCAACTCCTTCGTTGCCGTATGCCATTTTGTCCAAGATGCCCCGATACTGAGGATCAAAAATACATAGTGGAACTGAGCCGGGTTCTATCTCGGCTAGGAGTTTTAACCCATCATAGGTATTTTGCTGATTAAGAGGTAATGGCCAAGTTTCGACCGCTGTAGGTCTTGGTGCTGACAACCGATCATGTGCTAGTACAGTCATCGTGTGTTTCTCCTTAGGTAGGTCCACCTTACGTAAGTCATCCGTTGGCCGTTGCAGAATATTGAGACATTATTGCTATGTGCTGTTTGTTGTCAAGTTGCTGGATGTCATGGATGTTGTTTGACTTTTGTATCGGCCCGGGCCTGTCTTCGGAAGCCATGGAGTGCACCCCCCCCTGTCGTTGCATGTGTACCTCAAGCCACCGTGTTGGGCATGAACTAAAGGTAGAAGGAAGCTCACCCTTCCCTTGTCAATACCCTGAAACAAGCGTCCTCGTTGCTTGACCATGATGCCACAGATGTGAACTAGCCTACGGTTGGCGCTTCAGGCAGATGGACTGCAGTGCCGCTGGACCAATCCCCTCGCGTAGGGCAGCAGCCGGGATGAATTAGGTGGTTGATGCTAATGATCGCGCCGATCGAACGAGAAAATCAGGCTTTGAGCCCCCCAGCCGTCAACCCTCGTACGTACTGCCGCATGCCGAACGAAAACAAAATCACCAGCGGAATTGACGCCGTGATGTAGGCCGCCATCCGGGGACCGATGTCGGTCACGCCAATCTCCGAAGTGAACTGCGTCAATGCCACGGCCACCACCTGCCGCTTGGGCGAGGAGATTGCCACCAGCGGCCACATGAACTGGTTGTAGGTCGTGACCAGTCGAACCACGGCCACGGTGACCAGGATGGGAATGGACAACGGCACGGCAATCCGCCAAAAGGCCTGAAGTTCGGTCGCACCGTCGATGCGGGCGGCGTCGAAGAACTCCTCAGGCAAGGTTGCAAAGAAGCTGCGGCAGAGCAGGAGCGCAAACACCTGGCCACCGGATGTCCACGGGAGGATGAGGGCCCAGTAGGTGTTCTCGAGGCCCATGTTCAGGATGAGCACGTAGGCCGGGATCAGCGTCAGGATGGGCGGGATCATCAATAGGGCCAGGATCCCGGTGTAGATGATCTCCTTGGCCGGGAACCGGTGGCGCGCAAAGACATAGCCGGACAGGCTGGACAGCAGCAGCGTGGTCGCACAAGCCGAACCCGACGTGATGATCGAGTTCAGGATCGATCGGCCGATGACCGCCCAGCCCAAGGCGAAGTTTTCCCAGCGGTAGGGATTGGGCATCGACCAGAATCGGCCGTAAATCTGGCCGTTGTCCTTCAGGGCCAACACCGCCAGGTAGACAATCGGCACGAAGGTCAGGACCAGCAGGAACACCAGGATGATGGTGATCACCGTCTGGCCCAGGGACAGGCGCAGCCTCCGCATGGTGGGGGACATGGTTACGGCGGACATGGGTCAGGCCTCGAATTCCGTCGCGGTGCGTACGTAGCGCATGTTGATGATGGTGCCCACCAGGATGATCAGGAACAGGATCATACCGATGGCGGAGGCGACCCCCATGCGGTCCATGCGCATGGCCATGTAGTACAGCTCCAGGGCCGGAACATACGTCGAGTCGCCGGGCCCCCCTCCCGTGGTGAGAAACACCAGCTCGAACGTCTGCACTGCGTTGATGAAGTTGAGGATCAGGAGGAGCTTTACTTGGCCCATCAGCAGCGGCAGGTCGATATTCCAGAACCGCCGGAAGACATTGGCCCCGTCGACCCGGGACGAATCGATGATTTCGTCCGAAATGGAGATGAGCCCACCGTAGAAGATCAGCAGGGCGAAGGCGTTGACCCAGGGCACGCCGATGAACAGCACCGAACTCAATGCCACCTTCGGGTCGCCGTACCAGACCCGGGTCCACTCGGGCCTGCCCACCAGTTCCAGGAACTCGTTCAACAGGCCGATGGCCGGGTCGTAGATGTTGTTCCAGACCAGGATTTCCACCACGGCCGGCAGCACAATCGGGACCACGAAGAGCGTTCGCATCCAATACTGGGTGTAACGGTTCTTGAGGTTGAAGACCAGTTCCGCCACCAGGAGCGGCATGGTCATCGTCTTGACAATCGAGACCACGACCAGGATCAGGGCGTTGCGGAAGCTGGCGATGAAGAACCGGTCCGTCATCAGGAAACGGAAGTTCTCCAGTCCGACCCAGGGTGAATGCCCCGCGGGGTTCCAGTCCGTAAAGGCGTGGTAGAGACCCGAGAACGCCGGGTAGTAGTTGAAGGTCAGAAGAAACAGAAGGGTCGGCAGGATCAACAAATAGGAGAATCGAGCTCGCCACACGGCTGCCAGGCCGCGCCGCGGCCCCACGGAGTGCTGGACCCATATCCGACGGCCGCCGGTGGTGAAGATGATCAACAGGATCACTCCCGCCAGCAGGAGCGCCACGAGGCCCGCAGTGGCGGTGATGGCCATGTTCCGGGTGCGGGCGGCAGTGGCCAGGATGGCGGAATGTTGCATGCGGTCCAGCACCTGCACCTGTCCGTCCGCCAGACCGAATGCCAGGCGCGTGCCGTCCCCGGTCAAGGCGATTTGCCGGATCTCGCCTTCCTGCTGCAGCCGTCGGATGACGGAGCCGTCGGTGTCCAGATACAGGACGTTGCCCCGTTCGTCCCGGGCCATCAGAAGTTGACCGTCTCCGGACATGGCCACGTCCGTAATCTCAGCGTCTGCCTTGGAAGTCCAGATTTGTTCCCCGTTGGCACCGTTGATCAACGTGATCGAGCCGTCGGTGGTTCCCGCCAGGATGCGTCCCCCGGAACGGGAGACTGCCAGGGACTTGATGTCGTAATCCAGACGCGTCGAAAGGAGCTGCCGTCCCGACTTGGAGAAGATGGACAGCCGACCGTCGTCGGCTCCCACCACGACACGCGCATCGTCGCCGGATCCGTAGATGGACACCGCCTCCACCCCTAGGCCGCGTTCATCCGTCCACAGCAGTTCGCCCTGGCTGTCCATGACATAAACCTGCATGTCGTCGGATGCACCGGCGACCAGCGACCCGTCGCGGGAAATTGCGACGGAATTGAAAGTGCGGGATGCCTTGGTCCGGCCCAATTCGTTGCCGGTGTCACCGTCCAGCAGGTAGAGGAAGCGGTCTTCGGAGGAGATTGCCAGCCGGCGGCCGTCCTCACTCCAAGCCAGGCCGGTAATGCTGTTGTCGGCGGTGAAGGTCCAGAGTTCGTTGCCCTCTGCATCGCGCACCGACACTTCGTTGGCACGGGTGCCTACCGCGGCCCGTTGTCCGTCGGCCGACATGGCCAGGCCGGTAATCGGGCTGGCGAGATCGTCCGACCAAATCTCTCCGCTCTGGGCCAGCACAGGACCCGGAATAGCGGCCCACCAGCACGCAAGCAACAAGACGCCGGCTGCCAGCCGGCGCCAACCTTGGGCAATCACGGTCCGGGTGTGTGCAAATGCATGGCGGGAACCGGCGTGGCCAGTCGGCGCGCCGATCCCTCACTCAAGCAGGCCCGATCCGGCTCCGGCCGGATCGGGCCTGCGCAACAGTCACAAACTCAATAGGGTCCGGCAGCAACATAGCCGGGTGGACGCTTCTCGGGACTCTCCAAGTCTTCCTCGGTCAGGTTCAGATAGACGAGCAGGTCGTTGAAGCTGTCTTCCAACAAAGCCTGATAGTCGGCCGCGAATTCCTCCGCGGTTCGGGTACCGGCAAAGAACTCCTGCACCATGATGGACCAGATGCGCTTGGAGTCCTCGTGCTTGAAGAAGCCGCGGGCCACCGCGTCGCCGGGCGCGCCCGGCTTCTCGTAGTTGCCCACGAAGACGCTGTTGGCAAAGATGTCCTCCCACGGCGACGGCATTGATACGCCCTTGATCAAGGGCGGACCGGCGATGCCGCCCTGCAGGTTCTCCGTATCCAGCTTGTTCTCAAGGAAGATCCGCATGCCTTCGGGGCTGGTCCAGAACATCACGAAGTCCGCTTCCAGGTCGTTCTGGGCCCGGTTTTTCTTGGGCAGGGCCAGGTAGCCCTGGGTCAGCTCGTTGGCGCGGGCCGTGCCCTGCACGCACGGTCCCTCGATGCTCGGGAATGCGAAGCGGCCGTATTCGAACTCGACCGCGGCTGCCGCGGATTCCTCATCCACCTCGCCGGAGCCACCGTATTCGCCCTGGGCCAGCGACCGGATGTCCTTGGGGAAGCTCGTGAAGAAGCCGCCATGGACCATGCGCATGGCCGCCTGTTGGGTCAGGAACAGCGGATAGGCATCGGTCATGCCGGCCCAGCCTTCGGGAACGAATCCGTTTTCGGTCTTGAAGACACGCCCGATCTGGGTCATCATCTCGACCGTGCATTCGTTGTCGAAGTTGAGGTCACCGTCCTGCAGGGCGCGCATGTGGCGCACGATGTTGACCGAAACACGGTCGGGATCATCGTTGCGCACGTCGCTCGGGTCGTATTCCCAAACGTCATCGATGCCTTCCCGGAAGCACCAGTCGCCTTCCTGGCACTGGATGATTTGCAGGTCGTCGCGATGGTACTGGTCCATGGCGGAGCGCATCAGCCACGGCATGCGGCCGCCGCCCCAAATCTGTTCCGTGGTGCCTTCCATGGCGATCGGAATGTAGCCGGCCGCCTTGACCTTCTCGCTGTACTCGACGAGCTGGTCCCAGGTGGGCTGCACGGGCACGTCCGTAATGCCGGCCTCGGCAAAGATGTCCTTGTTGTAGACCCAGAAGGTCTGCACCGACATGTACGGCAGGCTGTACATCTCCCCGGTGGAGGGATCCCGCACCAGGTTCAGGCCCCACTGCTGGAAGCTGTCCTCCCAGGTGGCTCCGGTATAGGGATTGGTCTGGCTCAGGTAGGGCCCCCAGTTGACCAGGCGGCCTTCCTGGGCGAACTCCCGCAGGTGCGGGGTTTCAATCAGCGACACGCGCGGTTCGTCGGAAGTGAACTGGGTGCGAATCCACTGGAGATAGGCGTCGGGACCGGTGCCCGGGGCCTTGAGCTCCACTTCGATGTTGACACCCGGGTTGAGAGCCATGTAGGCATCCGCCAACGCCTGATAGGTTTGGATGTCGTTGGAGGCAATCGAGATGACGATTTCGCCTTCAAGGGCCGCCGCTTCCTCCTCGACGGTTTCCTCGATCTGAACTACTTCCTCTTCGGCGGCAGGCTCCTCCGCAGGAGCGGCTGGCTCCGCGGCCGGTGGTGCGCCGCAAGCCGCCAGCATCAAGGCCGCGAGCAGGCACCCGACTAGGGTCCATCGAATGCGTCCGGTCATGTATTTGTTTCCTCCTGGCAGGCACTGAGTTGGCCCTCTGGGCACCGATCGGTAGGACCGGAGGACGTCTCACGCCTCCTGGAATCTCCGAGACCCGGCTCCCGACTAACCGCAACCTGCGCTGTTGAGTGGTGCCTCAATGGTACAAAACATGGAGACTTAGCCCTAACGACTGGCATGTCGCCGCCTTTGGGGATTCCGGTTGATTGCTGTTGCACCGCATCCCGGAGCGCCGAAGTCCGTTGGCGTTGCCTGTGTGTCGGTTGTATATTGGATTTACCCACGGGCTTGCCGCGCCGACCCCTTCTCAGGAACTCCGAAAACGTGTCCAAGGTACTCTTAATTTCCTCGCTCGCGCCCTCTGTCAACGAGCAGATCACGCAGCATGCCGGCCCCGACCACCAGGTCTGCGTCCGGCCGTTCGACCTGCCGGCGGACGAGCGCAACCGGCTTCTGGCCGAACACGACTGCCTGGTCCTGTTCCCCGGCGCGCTGGACGACGCGGCGGTGCGGGCTGCCGCCAACCTGCAACTGATCCAGCTGGTGTCGGCCGGCTACGACCGGATCAACGTGAAGTTGTGCCGGGAACTCGGGGTGCCCGTGGCCAACAACGGCGGCACCAATTCCTTGGATGTGGCCGAACACGCGCTGATGCTGATGCTGTCGGCCCTGCGCCGGTTTGCCGACTTCGACCGCTTCGTCAAGGCCGGCCAATGGCGGGGCATCGATTCGGGCACCAACACGTTCACCCTGGACGGCAAGACGGTTGGCATCATCGGGTTCGGCAACATCGGCCGGCGCGTTGCGGGCCTGTTGCGACCGTTTGGTTGTCGTGTAATCTTCAGTGATGCCTACCCGCCGCCGGAGGAGGTGTCCGCCGGCCTCGGGGCGCAACAGGTTGGTTTGACGGAACTGTTCTCCCAATCCGACCTGATCACCATCCATGTACCCCTGAACGACGACACCCGGAACATGGTCAACAGCGACACTCTGGCCCTCATGAAACCCACCGCTTGGCTGGTCAACACCTGCCGCGGTGAGGTGGTGGACGAAACAGCCCTGCACGCCGCCCTGGAGCACCGACAGATTGCCGGCGCGGCCCTAGACGTCCTGGTCAAGGAGCCGCCGCCCCCTGATCATCCGCTGCTGTCGCTGGACAACGTGATCTTCACGCCCCACACGGCCGGGGTCACCTTCGACTCCTTCTCCCGGCGGGGCGAGTTCATCTTCAACAACATTGATCGAGTCGCACGCGGGGAGGAGCCGCTCGCGCTGGTCAACTGAGCCCTGTTCGGCCCCCGGATGCCGGACTCCAAAACGGAAACTGCAGACATGAAACTTGGCTTCAGCTCATGGGGCATGCCCAATGTCCCGGTGGATCACATCATTGCCAGTCTGGCGGAAATGGGGTACGACGGTGTTGAACTGACCGTCAAATCCGGCTACTCGATCGAACTGGACACCCTGGATGAGGCCTACCGCAAGTATGTGGTGCGCCTTCTGGATATGCACAACCTCGAACTGCCGGCCCTGGCCGGCCACGAGAGTCTGGTGGAACAGGACCCGGACCGGGCGGCGGAATGCATGCGCCGCCTTAAGGGGACCGTCGACTTGGCCGTCGACTGGGCCCGCGGCGGTACGCCACCCTGTCTGGACACCACCGCCGGCGGGAGCCCGGACGACTGGGAGGCCCTGCGGCCCCTATTGGAGGATAGGCTGGGGGATCTGTGCGGCTATGCCGCCGAGCGCGGGGTGGTGATCGCCATTGAACCGCATGTCGGTACCATACTGGATACACCGCCGCGCGTGGTGGAGCTCGTCGACTCCATAGGCCTCGACAACCTGGGGGTTAACTTCGACATCTCGCACTTCAACGTGATGGGCATTGACATCGAGACCTCGGTGTCCGCCTTGGCGCCGCTGTCGGCCCACACCCACGTCAAGGACGAGCGGGGTATGGCGCCGGACCACGAGTTCCTCATTCCCGGTGAGGGCGAGTTTGACTACGTGACCTACCTCAAGGCGATGCGCCGCCACGGCTACACCGGGTTCATCTCCGCCGAAATTTCCGTGATGGTGCAGCGCCGCGAGGGGTACGACGCCATCGCGGCGGCGCAACAGACGTACGATGTGCTGGATGCGGCCTTCAGGGAGGCTGGCATCGACCGCGGCTGACATGCCCGCTTTCTCACTCATCAAACCAGGCAGGCCTACATGAATGGCGCCAGCAGCATGATGCACACGCTCGTCAACAACGACGTGACTGTGTGTTTCTGCAACCCCGGCACATCCGAGATTTCGTTCGTCGGGGGCCTTGATGCAACGGACAAGATGCGGGGCGTGCTCTGCCTCTTTGAAGGCGTTGCGACCGGTGCCGCGGACGGCTACGGCCGCATGAAGGATTGGCCGGCGGCCACGCTGCTGCACCTGGGACCGGGCCTCGGCAACGGCGTCGCCAATCTGCACAACGCCCGGCGGGCCCAGACCCCCGTCGTCAACATCGTGGGCGACCATGCCACCTGGCATCTCAAGCACGACGCGCCGCTGACCTCGGACATCGAGGCCATCGCCGGCGCGGTGTCCGGCTGGTACCACTACTCGGGTTCGGCCCGGGATCTTCCCGGCGACACGGCCCGCGCGGTCCAGGCCTCGTTGCAGCCTCCCGGCCAGGTGGCTACCTTGGTGTTGCCGTCGGATGCCGCCTGGGATCCGGGCGGCCCTCCGGCCGGGCGGCTGGAGCCGGTACCGCAGCGGTCGGTGCCGTCCGAACGCGTGACCGAGATCGCGAAGGTTTTGGCCAGGGGCGAGGAGGTCGTGTTGCTGGTGGGCGGCCGCGGTTTCAGGGCCGAAGGTCTGCACCACGCCGCGGCCGTTGGCGCGCGTACCGGTGTGCGCGTGCTGGGCGACCGGGTCAACAGTCGCATGGAGCGGGGTGCCGGGCGCTACGACCTGGTGCGCATCCCCTACCCGGTGCCCCAGGCGATTGCCCTGCTCGAAGGCACCAAGCACATGGTGCTGGCCGGAGCGACGATTCCGGTCGGCTTCTTCGGCTATCCGGACCAGCCCAGCCGCACTGCCCCCCCGGACTGCGAGTACCATGTCCTGGCGGAGCCCGACGAGGACGTGATTGGAGCCCTGTCGATGCTGGCCGAGGAGATCAGCGCCACACCGGATCCTGCCGGAGCCGGCCAATTCGATCCGCCGCCCTTGCCCACCGGCGACATTTCCATCGAAAAGGTGTGGGCGGCCGTGGCGCACCTGATGCCCGAAGACACCATCGTCTCGGACGAGGCGGTTACGTCGGGGCGGTCCTCCCAGGCCCAGACGGCCGGGGCGCGGCCCCACGACTGGCTGAACATCACCGGCGGTTCCATTGGCCAGGGTCTGCCCGCGGCCCTGGGCGCCGCGATCGCGTGTCCGGACCGGCAGGTGTTCGCCATGGAATCGGACGGCTCCGCCATGTACACGCTGCAGGGCCTGTGGTCGATGGCCCGGGAACAGTGCCAGGTGCTGACCATCATGTTCAACAACGGCGCGTACCGTATCCTGCAGGGCGAGCTGGAACGATTGGCACCGGACGCCACGGGCCAAACCAGCAAGGCCATGCTCGATCTCACGCAACCCGACATCGACTGGGTGTCCTTGTCACAGGGCATGGGGGTCGAAGCCAGTCGGGCCAACAACTGCGAAGAGCTGGTGGATCAGATGCGCTCGGCCCTGACCAACCGCGGACCCCGCTTCATCGAAGTACTGGTTTGAGCCGAGGCAATTACAAGGAGGTGGTACGCATGTCGTCGGAGACTCCCGGCCAGGACGTGGAACACTGGCTGCACCTGTACGAGCAGATGTATCGCATCCGCTGTTTCGAGGAGGCGGCGGACAACCTGTACACGCGCGGGCTGATGCCCGGCATTGCACACCTCTATATCGGGGAGGAGGCGGTGGCCGTCGGGGTCTGCAGCGTGTTGCGGGACGACGACTGGATCACCAGTACGCACCGGGGACACGGGCACTGCCTGGCCAAGGGCGCCGACCTGGGCCGCATGTTTGCGGAACTGCTGGGCCGCGCTACGGGCTACTGCGGAGGCAAGGGCGGGTCCATGCACATTGCGGACCAGGACACCGGCAACCTCGGCGCCAACGGCATCGTCGGGGGCAGCACGGCCATCGTGGCCGGGGCGGGCCTGTCGGCCAGGATGCGCGGCACGGATGAAGTCGCCGTGGCTTTTTTCGGCGACGGAGCCCTGGGGCAGGGCCAACTGTACGAGTCGATGAACATGGCCGCGCTCTGGAAGCTGCCGGTGCTGTATGTCTGCGAGAACAACCAGTACGGGGAATACACTCCCAACGACCAGACCATCGCCGGCGAAATCCTGGATCGGGCCCGGGCCTTCGGCATCCCGGCGCACGAGGTTGACGGGCAGGACATTCGAGAGGTGTCGCGGGTGGCCGGGGACGCGGTCGCCGCGGCCCGCCGGGGCGACGGCCCCTCCTTTCTGCAGTGCACCACCTACCGCTACCGGGGCCATCACGTCGGGGATGTGGATCGGCCCTACCGGACCCGGGCGGAAGAGGAGGAGTGGCAGGCCACGCGCGATCCCCTGAAAACCCTGGCCGCCTGGCTGGAGGCCGAGTTTGAAGTGGCGTCCGAAGTGGTCGCACAGCTGGAGGATGAAGTGCGGACGGCCGTGGACGATTCGGCGGCCAAGGCCCTGGAAGAGCCGATCCCGGAGGCTTCGGAGGTGACCACCCATGTCTACGCCTGACGGCGCCGTGCGCCAA